>NZ_JBITWC010000003.1:0-189220 GCF_044543515.1 Vreelandella lionensis
TGTCCGATAGAAGTGATGAGCGAGCTGATGGCCAAGTACCATGAAAGCCCATCAACCATCCAATGAGTGTGTTGCACTCAGAGTCTGCATCCGCCCGGGTATTTGATGCCTGCGGCGTCAAGCTCCTGGTGCAAATATTGAAGGAAGGCGCTGATAGTGGAGTTTTGGGGGGCTATCAAGCCAGCATGAATTCCACCTGGATAGTGCAAGTCAATTCGTATCGCGAATAAGCGGTTACAGTCCTGACGTGATTGGTTCATGACAAACAGTAATTTCTCCAGATAGTTTTTAATCAATGGTCCCTTCCGACTTTGGAGCAGCATATTTTGATAATAAATATCCCACCATAGCTTTAAAGCAGGATTATCTTGATGGCGTTTACGTCGACGCTGACCAACGTTGTATAGAGCAGTGTTCATGATGATACTCCTAACGCTCACCCACGCGGATGCCCACGGCGTTTAGGCCGTGTTCATGCTCGTAGAGAGGATAAAATGTTGAAAGATGGGCAATGCCGCGTTTAGTGACGCGGCTAGCTTGCCATAACAGGAAATGCCCTAATGGGCGACGATGAGCAACTTAACTATATGGCTAATGCACAGCATTGGTTGAACGCACTATATGAATGTTCCTAGTACGTAAGGCCGTCGGCTTGTAGGCCTCCTCCCCTAAATACTATTCCCTCCCTTAAGTAAGGACATAATAATATTACCGTCACTCAACTATGCCTGAGACCCATTATCATTAAGTGCCTGAACCTGCTTTGCTTGCAGCCTGGAGACAGGCCATGCCTTTGCTGTAAGTTACTCATTTTAATAAAAATAATTCCATTTTTATCAATAAGATAACCAAGAGCCTTGTAGGCTCGGCATCTGCTCAGATAATCATACCGGCCAGTATTTTCTTTCTTAAATAACACTTCCCTGGCATGACCAGCACAAAAAAGCGTGTCAGGCTTACCTAACGATCAATAACTCGTTCCACTGGGTAGTGTATCGCGGGGTACGTCGCTCACTGCGCAGCACCCAGGCATTGCCTTTACGGGGTAGACCCAGCTGTACCGTTCCTTTACCTAGCTCACGATTGAGCTTATCCATCGTCGCCATCAGGCGTTCACTGCGCTTAGCTTCTTCATCGGTTTGCGGGGTTTCGGTGAGGGTGAGCTGTCGGTTAGCCTTGGGTGAAAGGTCGAGCAGCGTCAGACCTGCTTTATGATAGGCATAACCTTTGCGCCATAGACGCCTTAAGCCTTGTATCGCCGCTGCGATGATGTTGCGGCTGTCATCGGTGGGCTTCTCTAGGGAGACGACCACACGCTGTTGATATTGCGGTAAGTCGGTACGGAATGGGTTGGTGCGTACAAACACCATCACCGCACTGGTTACACTTTGCTGTTTGCGCAACTTTTCGGCCGCCCTAGCAGCATGCTGTCTTAAGGCTTCTCGCAAGTCGTGGGGATTGTTGGTTAGCCTACCGAACGAGCGCGACACCATTATCTGTTGCTTGGGTAAACTCATGTCATCAAGCTGGATGGCGGACTGCCCGCGTAGCTCCCATACGATGCGTTCCTGCACCACACTAAAGCGCTGCCTAATACACTTAGGGTCTGCCTCGCGTAGATCCCATGCGGTCTCAATACCCATCACTCTTAAACGTTCACCGGTACGGCGTGCCACCCCCCACAGCTCTGTCACCGGCAACTGCTTTAACAGTGCCTTGGTCGCTTCACTTTCGGCGGTTAGCTTACACACGCCCTGCTGCTTATAAGCGGGGTGTTTCTTAGCCGATTGGTTCGCCACTTTGGCCAATACACGGGTAGGTGCAAACCCCACGCACACGGGAATGCCCGTCCACTGCCGAACGGTATCGCGCATGGCTTGGCCCCGTGCCTCCAGCGTCTCAGGGTCGAAGCCCTGAAACCCGACAAAGCTTTCATCAATGGAATACACCTCCACATGCGGCGAAAACTCGCCTAGCACCTCGGTCACCCGCTGGGACATATCGCCGTATAACGCATAGTTACTGGATAACAGAACAGCTTGGCGTCGTATCGCGAGCGGTAATAAGTGTATGGCCGTTCCCATCTCAACGCCCAGGGCTTTTAGCTCGTTACTGCGGGCGACGACACACCCATCGTTATTCGATAGCACTCCTACCGGTCGCCCTTCCAGCGCTGGAGCAAAGACGCGCTCACAGCTGACATAAAAATTGTTGCAGTCAACGAGTGCAATCACGGTAGTGTCCTCAAGAGGTTGTGAATCACATCGGTCACTACACCCCACACTTGGGATTCGCGTCCATCAAGGGGTATTGGCTTGAAATTAGGGTTGCTTGCTTTGAGGTAGGTACGCTGGCCTACGCGCTCCAGACGCTTGACGGTCATTTCGCCATCGACGCAAATCACCACAATCCGACCAGGCAGCGCTTCTAGACTGCGATCCACCACCAATAAGTCCCCAGGGTGAATGCTGTCCCCGATCATTGAATACCCTTCCGCACGCGCAAAATAGGTCGAGGCTGGGCGTTTAACCACGTAGCGGTGCAGATCAAGCTCGGTATCCAGGTGATCATCGGCGGGCGAAGGAAATCCCGCGCGCACGGCGGTTGAATAGAGCGGCAAGGGTAGTGACGAGGCCATGGTGTCTGCGCGGCCCAGAAGTGAAACGTTCAATGACATAATAGGCTCCCTTTTTTACTGTATTTATGAGGCTATGCTGGCATCTGCTGTTGGTCAGCGCCTATCGCCGCACGAAGCCACGCTTCCTCGGCTGGCCTTGTAGTTTCAAATAACCGTCGCCATGCCAAGTAATTAGGTAAGTACGCTGTCCCCACCCCATGAAAGCGCCCCATCCACCCCTTCAAGCGGCTCATATAGCTGTTCACGTTCTGAATGTGGTATTCCTTGCCGATCACTCGCTGATTTATCGAATACGATGAGTCGATGATGGGCAATGCCGTAGTCGCGAGAGAAGGTTTTATACCAGCTGTGTCCGTCAGAGCATAAAATCGAGTCGCGATCGATGATCGGCGCCAGAAACTCATGAACAGTCGATTTTTGGAGCGCCGGATCAACCAAATCACTGACCTTTCCATTACGGTCTCGCGCAATAAGTACCTGAATTTTTTGTTCTTTTTCTTAACATTGCCTTGTCCCCCACGCTTGCGAGGTTTGCGGTGAGTAATCTGACGCTTTCCTTTGCAGGACTCCAGGAAGAAGGTTTCGTCTACCTCAATGATGCCGGATAGTGGGGTGGCATTGTCTTGAGCACTCGTTTTCAGGAAACGATGACGCCATCGGAAAGCCGTCTTCAAATCAATACCCACTCGGGCCGCTGAGGCGCGCAACGTCAAGCTGCCTCGCATGCAGCGCAGGTAGTCGAACCATTTATCTCGATGTTGCAGCTTGGCTAAGGGCTTGCCTGTAAGGGCGTTGAATGTTTTGTGACACTCGGGATTCCGGCATCGATACCGCTGTAGGCCACCGCTGCGTCCCCACTTAACAGCGTGCTCGCCGCCACAATGTGGGCATGGAAAGTGATGACTTAAGGTATCAATCAGAGTGTCTGCCTGTGAGCTGATTTGCCCAAGAAGTCGTTCCGCTATGTATTTCTTGCGCTCAACAGGAAGGCTGGAAAGTGCCCTCTCAAGGATTTTGAAGTCTGCTTGCTTCATGACGCTCTCCACACGAAGGCTACACATACAGTATTTTATACAGTATATTTAAAGCACATCAACAGAAGATGACAACATAGCCATTTATGAACAGTATCAGTAAAGAGGCTTAATGAAGCAACCACTCATAGGTCAAAGCCAAAAAATTACAGACCTATATCACTCCTATGAATCCTGCACACGGGATCACTTTGACACCTATAGGAGTGTTGTTTATGTCCCCGCCTTGCCTACGCTGTGCAGCCCCATGCACGCTTAACCTTGAAACCGCCCAACGCATCGGCACGGTGGGCAGCAGTCTTGTGGGTGGAGCCATTGGTGCGTGGCGTGCTTCCTCTCAACTAACGTCCCCTTTAACGGTGGCTACCTCCCGCTTCCCGTTAGCCAAACTGCCCGCTGCCGTGATGGGGGCTGTTTCCGGCAGTCAAGCAGGCTCGCGTGCCGCAGAATTGTTTTTCACGCAGAAGCTACCGCCCGGTGAAGGAACGCCCTGGCTGTGCGTATCGTGCGGTCATACCTTCCGGCACTTACCCCGTTCCTTCACCGCACCTCGCTAATCCGTACCCACTAAGCGACATACCCCTTACTTTCCAACCATAAAGCGCTGGCGATTAACGTCAGCGTTTTTTATTGCTAGGAGTTTTCCCATGGCTCATCTCATTGAACAAATGGCTTACGTCGGCGCTACCCCCTGGCACGGCCTGGGGCAACAGTTAACCCGTCAACAACCGCTAGAAGTCTGGCAGCAACAGGCCGGAATGAACTGGCACATTGAAGAAGCCCCGGTGCGCTTTATTGCCGAGGGTGCCAGCCACCTGGGCAGTATCCACTCGTTCCCTGAACAGAAGGTGCTTTACCGCTCGGATACCAAGGCACCGCTATCGGTCGTATCCCAGCGTTATAAGGTGGTGCAACCCGAGGAGATTCTGGAGTTTTACCGCGACCTGACCGAATACGCAGGGTATGAGCTGGAAACTGCTGGCGTGCTGAAAGGCGGGCGTAAGTTCTGGGCCTTGGCACGCAGTGGTTTAAGCACATCGCTGAAAGGCCAGGATGAGGTCAACGACTACCTACTGTTGGCAACATCTTGTGACGGCACGCTAGCCACCATGGCGACACCCACCACGGTGCGTGTGGTGTGTAATAACACACTGCAGATTGCCGTGGATGGCACATCGCAGGCGGTGAAGGTACCCCACCGGTCGGAGTTCGATCCTCGTGCAGTAAAAAGCCAGCTGGGTATTTCTGTTTCTCAATGGAACGACTTCATGTACCGGATGAAGGCCTTAGCGGAACGTAAGATCGACCACCGTGAGGCACAGCAGTATTTTCAGTCGGTGCTCTGCGGTATCGATAAGCCGATAGACGATCCCTCCAAGCTGCCCAATTACCGGGCACTCAACAAGGTCCAGAAGCTCTACCACGGCGAAGGCCGCGGTTCCCACCTCGACACAGCCAAAGACACTGCGTGGGGCTTGCTCAATGCCGTTACCGAGTACGTGGATCACGACAAGCGTGCGCGTAGCAACGATACCCGGTTGGATTCTGCGTGGTTTGGCCAAGGGGCTCAGCTGAAGCAGGAGGCACTGCAAACAGCCCTTGCCCTGGTGAGCTGACATGCTGTTTCTCATCATTTTACTGCTAGTTTTCTTAGTATTTGTCTTACCCCTCAATGGATAGCACGATAAGCCCAGCCCCTAACAGGCTGGGCTTTTTGCTTTTACGTGGAGCACATCATGGCCTCTCTTAGCCCCGATTTAGATATCGCTTTAACCCAGTTGACGGAACGACTGCTCACCCAAGACCAAGCCTTTGCCCAGACCTACGTCATGGCAAAGGGCCAGCTGTATCGCACCGAGCTGCGCCTATGCCCCGTTCCCCCGCATGAACTTCCCGCCGATCTTTAACCCCAATTGAAGGAGCCTTGTCATGGCCACCAAAACTAATGCGGTAAATCACGAGACGTCTGCATCCTCTTTACAAGCCGTTCCTGCAGCACCCACCCCGCATCATGCGGAGAGCACGGCCATTATCCAAGTGATTGAGCGCGCGGCACTCAACCCGGACGTCGATATCGACAAAATGGAGCGCTTGCTACAGATGCAGGAACGGGTCATGGATCGCCAGGCCATGATGGCCTATAGCGCAGCCATGGCGGCCATGCAGACCGAACTCCCCAGCATTGAAGAACGCGGGCAAACCAATAACGGCTGTTACGCCACCTTGGAAGATATCGTCGATACCGTACGTCCCATCATGCAGAAACACGGCTTTGCTGTGAGCTTTCGTATTCAGACGCAGGAGCGCGGTATTGAGGTGACCGGTGTGCTGATGCATAAGGATGGCCACCGTGAAGAAACCAGCATGCTGCTGCCTGCGGATATGAGCGGTAACAAGAATGCAGTTCAGGCATTTGGATCGTCTACCAGCTACGGCAAGCGCTATGTGCTGTGCGCGTTGCTCAACATCACCACTCGGGGGCAAGACGATAACGGCCAGACCAGCACACGAGCAGTCGTGAAGAGGGTCACGGCCTTCCAGGCGGGACAGATTCAGCGTTTGATCAGCCAATGTCCAGCCACCACGCAAGAGTGGTTCAGCGGCAAATACGGCGCTGCGGTTCAGGTGCCTCAGGCAGATTTCGACAAACTCCGCGCATCCCTCACCAAACGAGCCGTGAAATAGCTGCTCAGCCCGATCTCTCATCGCCTAAAGGAGGCGTTATGAAGATACTCACCATGCCGCAAGGCTCGCCGGAGTGGCTGGCGGCGCGTCTTGGGCGCGTCACCATGTCGGAACTCAAGGCATTGCTGGTGAAGGGTAAAGGCCCCGGTGGGTTTGGTACCGGAGCCATCACCTACATGCACCAGTTGATCGGCGAGCGTATGACCGGTGAGCTGGCCGAGCCGTTTCAAGGCAATGCCCACACCAAGCGGGGGCAGGAGCTAGAGAGCGTCGCCCGCTCGCTGTATCGCGATATGACCGGCGCACCGAAACCCAAAGAAGTGGGCCTGATCCTCAACCACGACGTTGGCTATTCACCGGATAGTTTGATTGGGACAAACGGCCTGCTGGAGATCAAAACCAAGCTGCCTAAGTTCCAAATTGAGGTGCTGCTCAGCGGGGAAATACCCGACGAGCACGTGCCCCAATGCCATGGAGGGCTATGGGTCAGCGAACGAGAATGGATCGACTTTGTGAGCTACTGGCCCGGTATGCCGCTGTTTGTGAAACGCGCTTACCGAGACGAGGCTCTGATCCGCACAATTGCCGAGCGGGTTGAGGCCTTTCATGAAGAGATGGAGCGACGCATCAGCCAAGTGATGGCCGCGTGACTTATCCACTGAATCACAACACTTATTCACTACTAACGACATAGATGCCGGGGTCACCACCCCGGCATCTTTATTTTTTTGGAGGTCATCATGCCCCATAGCAAGCTCAAAGCCGGTGAAGTGGCGGGCACCTACTTAGTCACGTCACCGGTCACGGAAACTGACATCATCGCCATGGCCAAGCGCTTCGCACGCCGCAAGCTCGCCAAAGGCCGCAAGATATCCAAGCCCTCGCAAGCGTTTGAGCACCTGCAGCTCCTGCTTCAGGACTATGAGTACGAGGTGTTCAGCATGCTCTTCTTGGATAGCCAGCACCGTGTCATCCGCTTTGAAGAGCTGTTTCGCGGCACTATTGACTCAGCCAGCGTGTATCCACGGGAAGTGCTGAAAGCAGCATTGTCCTACAACGCAGCCGCTGTCATCCTCGTTCATAACCATCCCAGCGGTGATCCTGAGCCTAGTGATGCGGATCGGCGTATTACCGAGCGACTGAAGGAAGCGCTTGGCTTGATGGATATACGGGTGATTGATCATGTGGTGGTGGGTAGTGATGGGTGTAAGTCATTTGCGGAAATGGGGTATTTGTAAGTGGATGCTGAAATAAAATGGAGCTGCCTTTAGGCAGCTCCAGAAATGATGTAAGCTTTATTTTTTTGTTTAAGACGACAAACGGCCAAGACCCGCCCCTACTTAGACTCTGCAATACTTTACGGCGAGTTCAGGGAAGTATCGTTTACGCTTCCTTAGCAGTCAGAGACCTTTCTTAACTAACCATATCAGCCTCCAGGGATTCAAAGCCCTAAGGACGTAACCATACTCTTTTCGTCCACAGGTTCCGGGGTCACCACCGCATCCTTAATCATCAGCTTACCGCTCAGTAGCCGATCAAGATGTACATCGAAGGAATCGAACTGTGGATGTAGCGCTGCTGGCAAATGAACATATACGTCCTTTGTCTGCCCGATCCTGTACACACGATCAGTTGCTTGGGCTTCTTTTGCTGGGTTCCAGTGCCGCTCAACATGGATAACGTGGTTAGCTCCTACCACTGTCAAACCCACACCTGCAGCAACCGGTGACATGATAATAATATTGAACCCAGTAGCTGCTTCGAATTGTTCGATTATCTTCTTACGGGTAAGAACGTCCCGCTTTTTTTGCACAGCTGCGGTATCGCCGTTAATGATGTGAATGTCCAGGTCGTAAATTTGGCTCAGCCAAAGCTTAAGCGTTATTTGTAGCTGCTTGGTGACCATAAAGAGAATCACCTTCTCGCCCTTAGCCTTGATGCGATCAAGCTGTTCTAGGACCACCGACAATTTCGCTGACTCTGCAATCGCCTTGCGCGCCGCTTTTGCTCCGCTCACACGGAGCAGGTCCATGTCACCCATGCGCGGGTGCAGAGAAATAAGGCGCAACTGCTGCAACGCAGAAAGCGCCTGCCCACGCATATCTTCCTCAGCACACTGGCATCGGTAGTTATCCAGCACACTGTCATACGCTTGTAACTGAGTACCTTTCATTACTACGGCCAATTCGGGCGTCCTCTGAAGATTCTCAGCTTCGCTCTGAAGCAGCCCTGAGCGAATGTATTTATTCGGCAAACCTTTAAGCTGCTGCTCTTTGATCCGCCGCAGCATGAATGGGCCAACCGCTTCGCGCAGGGACGAGCCGATCTCAATGCGTATCTGGTCCCGGGCTTCGTCCGTAGCCTTGAAAATCGGAGTAATCCATTTACTCCGGAACTCTGCCCAGTTGCCGAGCAAACCCGGCTGTGCCGTATCCATCAGACACCAGAAATCACCCAGACTGTTTTCAACTGGGGTGCCGGTTGCAAGCAACTTGAAATCCGACTTGAGCCCTTTGGCTGCCCGGGTCTGCAACGTATTAGGATTCTTGATATTCTGCGCTTCATCAAAAATCACAACACCCCAATCAATGACACAGAGCGAAAACTGGTAATCGCGCAAAGTCTGGTAAGTAGTCAACACTACCCGGCTATCCATATCGAGCCGATGAATACCTGCTTCCCGTCCAATCTGCAGTGAGTAACGGATATCCGCCTCGCTCATCGCATCGCTTTCATCTAGCAAATCAGCCAATTGAAGGGACTCTCGTGGGGCATCTTTGATTCGGAACTCCGACAGATCCCTACCGGCTTGCAATACCTTTACATCCCGGAACGGAGAGGACTTGAAGGTTTTGCCTATCTCGTCTTCCCAGTTTTCTAGCAAACTGAGCGGCGCTACCACCAGTATAGGCTTCTGTGTTCTGCCCGCCGCCGCCTGAATAGCCAAATACTCTGCGGCCATCACGAGAGTCATGAAGGTTTTGCCCAGGCCCATATCGTCAGCCAGCAAAGCTCCTTGCAATCGATACATATTGTTATGATCGTCAGCCAAAGCTTTAAGCAACAGATCAAGCATCCAACTGATCCCTTCAGCCTGATGCGGGTAGGGAGAGCGACGCAGCTTGGAAGCATCGACTATCGGCGTTCTGCCCTGCTGCTGCGCCTTGGTCAACAGTTCACGGTTGAGTTCGTCCGCATCTCTTAACAGGAGCGTGACCCGCTCGGTTTCGGGCTGGTCGTCACCTCCCTGTTCCTGTTTTACAGGTTTATGCTCAAAGCCTGCTTCTATGCTCCTAAGGACACTGATGACATTGGCAGGCTCACTGATATCAAACTGCTCCCCTTCAAACTCAACGCTCTGGGCACCTTGTTGCTGGGCTGCGTGTAAACGTTCCTGAAAGGCATCGAGATCTTCCGTACAAGTAATATATTTATGCAACGCTTCAAGAGGCTGAGGGCGCGTTGAGGTCGCAAACCAATCCCGTTTTTTATCATCCAGCGGGCCGAAGTCCATATGCTGCATTTTACCAATGCCTAGTACGCGAACTGAAAACCCCAAATCCAGGTTGACCAGAGACGCATCAATAAAGGCAGAGGGTGTCTTGATAAATTCTTCCACCTTGCCAGCCGGTATGCGCCGGCTACCCAACACCTCACGTACCGCAGCGATCTTTTCAGGTTCTAATAGAACCAACCTTTCCTCTATTCGCAGCACGCCACCATCACGGGTTAGGTCCAACTGGCTCCAGCGCTTATCGAGTTGATCCGGGGTCGAACCATCACCCAGAGAAGGACAAAGCTCAAGGCTGCCATCCGGCATCCGCGTTGCCACAACACCAATACCTTCAGGCACAACCACGTTGAGATTGCTAAATGAGCCAAGCTCAAGATCCATGCCACTGCGCCGTGCTGCTTGCAGTTGCGCCATCAAACGTAAGTTTGCCGCTTCTCCAGCCTCATCAGAAGGCAGGTTGCCATGTACTTCAAGCGCCGAAAATGCGGACAATTCAGCTGGAGTCAAACGGTACGGCTGACTTTGGCCAATATAGAGATAAGGCCCCTTGATGAGGACGGGGTGCTCCTGACCATCAATAGAGGCAAAAATCTGTACTCTGAAACCAGAGTTGCGGGTATGCCCTTTCACATGAGCGACAAAACCATGGGTAAAGCGACTAGGTAAGTGGAGTAAATCTGCTTGTTCATCATCAAGCGCGGCAGCAACACGCGAACTCACTCGATAGCCGTTAGGCAAGGGCTCCGCATCGCCTTGCTCAAGCAACATTTGCAGCACAACCATTTGCAACTGTGCAACAGGCGAGCCTTTGCCTACCTTGAGTTCGGTAATGGTCTGGAGAGATTCAAAAAGTATTAGACCACTTGAGTCTGCTTGCACCTGCAGCGACGTACTCTCAATGTCACTGTCTCGGTCTTGCCGACCGAACATTAACGAATTGAACAGATCCCTGAGGTGGTTCTTCATATGTTCAGGCCACTCCTCGCCTTAATTTAACCGTGGTTACGTCCACCGCCTGCGTGATCGTTTCTTGGGCTGAAAGCTGACAACGGTTCAAGCCGCGTTTTCAGCGGCTTTACATAGGGAATACCAAACCGCCTTAAATAGTTTCTGTAGTCATCAGGGAACATCAACTGTTCAATATCAATAGACACCCCATGGTCGGCCAAAAAGCTGAAAAAACGGTTGTGCCACGTAGAAGGACTATGGGTGATGGCTTCGTATGGCGCATCTACACCGTAAAGTCCCTTATATCCACTTGGGGCACGTATCGTCAGTTCGGAATGTGATAGTTGTTTAGTATTGTAACTATACAATCTCTCCCACGGTGGCCGCAGGTATACCCACAGTTTGAAGTTATGGGAGCCTTCAATCAGACAAAAATCACCGCAATCAATATAGATAACCGCTTTGTCAGACATGCCGTTGGCATTGGAAAGTCTTACGAAGTTTGTTCTTAATTCATCACCAAGAATATTCTTCACCGCGGACGCGGCTTTGGCTCCAAGCATCAGGCGGGTTTTGCGTACCAACTTGAGTCTATCGAGCCCCTCAATAAACCGCTTACGAGCCGGAAACATGCGCTGCATGGCAGCATCACCGCTTTCCTTGCCAAACTGCTCCAACGCGCTAAGAAATAAACGCAAATCCTCCTTGTAAAGCCAGCGTCTCACCTTTTCAATTCGATCTTCGCCCAGCGGCTGCCACCATTCACGGTAGCTCTGTGCAGTACTTGTTATACGTGGATCACCCGCCAGATCCATAATGAAATTCTGCCACTCATCACCCGGTGCATCACCTGCCCGATCAATAAGAATTTCCAGAGCAACATGGCCGATACGCTTGCCGTCCTCAAAGGGAGCTTGGCTGACCGCTGGCTTGAGCAACTCAGCCAGCACTTCGTGATACTGACCAACCGGCAGCTCTCTCAAGGTATTCAAATAATAATGGGCCCGACAGATACTCGCATACCGGCCATCATCGAGCCCTCGTAGCTCGAAGTGCAAGAAGGCCCGGTCAAGCTCTAAACCTTCCTCATACACGTAATCCACTAAGTGTTTGGGCCCATTGATTGAAAGAAGCCATTTCGCTTCGGAATACAGAATGGTCAACAAGTCTCGCTGGTGACTAGAGGATCTGGAATTATGTGCAAAGCGTTTAGACAGCTGTTGCTCTAAGAGGTCTTGAAGTTCTTCTCTGAGGTTTTCCCCATGCTGATCTAGCTCGTCGAACATGCGGAAGTACAAAGCAATCAAGTTCTGCAGCGGAACCACACCTAACTGCCCAAGCTGTTGCTTCACCAAGATATCAAGGATTTTCGGGCTCAGCATTCTGCGGCGAAACTCGGCATCTTCCAACCAAAGCTGAGTAATGACCCTCGCTGTAATGCGTTTGCACATTAAGTCAGCAAGTACACGGCCATCCATGATCCTTGATAGCCGCCTCAAATGCTCGGATGTTTCGTAAAACAAATCGTTTTTGCCAGCAGCTCCGGCCACCCTCTTCAGGTGCTCTGTCAGTCTCGGCCAGCTCTCTAGAGCCCCCTCAGGCCAGTCTATTACTAACAGCTCAGGTGGCGGCAGATTCATTGAATAGCTTCCTCAAGGTTTTCACTAACCCTACGGTACTCTGCACTGCTCGGACGCCTGATGGTAAAGCGGATATCGATTCGTCGGTTCTGACTAAGCTCCTCTTCTGTATCCTGTCGGCTGGTAGCCGGCCGAGTTGGTCCATAGCCACTGACGGAGAAAAGCGGCTGATTATCTTTATTCTCTAGGTCATTTAACGAGAATTGCTCGGGCAGAAGCTCGCCCCATAGCTGCCAGAGCGAGATGGCTCGAAAAGCTGAGAGCCCCCAGTTTCCCTTGCCCATAAAGCCGTTCAGTGGGCGGTTGTCTGTATGGCCTTCAACAAAAATCGTATCTAGATAATCGACTCGATTATCCTTATTAATGACTTCACTAAGCACTCTGCCAATCTCTACAGCTGTGCCCTGATAGTCTGTCCCGATCTCATGCGCACCGGTCCCAAACCCCAGAATATCGTTAGGAATACTCAGTACAGTGTCATTTTCACTCACCGTTACGCGTATGCCTCGTTGTTGCAACAAATCAGCTGCCTCATGCAGGATAGTTCTACGTACCTGCTCCGCTTGCCGTAACTCCTGTATTTCCTGATTGAATTCCTGTTGCTGTTTTCTTAATTCTTCTTGAATTTCCATCAGTTGGATAATCAGCACAACCGACGCCAGGATGAATATGATCAGCAGCGCAGACATTACATCGGAAAAGGACATCCAATAGGGATTTTCCTCGTCCACATTAGCGGGACCCTTTTTTAAAAAGCGCATCAGACCTTCTGCTCCAGATCATCCACTATCCCACTGATCGCACTCACCGTACGCCGCATCTGATCAGCAAACTCCAGCGTGTTTTTGTTCCAGTGCTCCATCCTCTCGCCAACCTGAGTACGCACCTCAGTGGAGTAGCTGCGTAGCCACTCATCAGCCTGTTGCTCGATTCCGCCGACCTGCTCCTTGAGCGCCTGGCCAAGCCTTTGAAACTCAGTATTGATGCCGTCCAGGAACTGCTGTTGATGGTTGGCAAACACTTCAAAGCCTTGCTCGGCAGCCACTGCGGCCTTCTCGAAATGTTGGGTTGCCGTGATCAGTTCTGACTGTAATTGTCTGAGCGTATCCGACTGCAGGCTCACCTGCTCGGCTAGCTCGTGGTTCTGATCAGACGCTCCCGCCAGTGCTTCTGTTACAGTCTGCAAGCGTGCATCCAATACGTCCGCTGCCTGCTTAAGGTTAGCTGACAGCACACCCAACTGGGTGGAGCTGTTGTTCATATGCTGACTGCTGGCCTCAACCGAACGGCTAACCTCTCCCATTTCAGTCATTAACTGCTGGTGCTGTTTGGTCAGTTCAAGCATCTGCTGTTGCGTCTGCTGGACACTCTGAGTCACGGCAGACAGTAACTGCTGCTGTTCTGCCGCAAGCCGTTCGAGCTGGCTATTGAAGCGGGACTCGATAACGCTTTCCCGTTCACTGGCTGCTGCAGTATGACTGCTTATAAGTGTTTGCAGCCCATCCAGTGCCGATTCAAACGCCTGGCCCATTTCGCTCTGCTGTTTAGCCGAGGCTTCGCTAATAGCCTGAATCTGGCCGTTCGATGCGTTATTGAACTGCTCAAGTTGGCTCTGAAATCCGGCCACCATCTGCGTTTGTAATTGCTCTTGGGTGGCAGCTCGGTTGCGCTCATCCTCGGCTGCCTTGTCGAACTGCGCACTGACTTTATGTTCCATCTGCTCCATTAGCTGATTGAAACGTAGCTCCATCTGCTGCTGACGCTGTGCAGCATCTGCGCCCTGCTGTTCAAGCAGTTGTGCGAACTCTCTTGTGGTGCCCTCGGTCTGCTCCCTTGACCTGTTCTGCTGCTCGTCTAATTGCTTGAATAATACCTCCATGCGGTCGGCCATAACCGACACAGCCTGTTGGACTTCTTCAGCAGCATTCTTCATCAGATGACCCTGCTCTGAACCTGCCGTTTTCATACCATCCATAAAACCGGACACCAGCTTCTCCAGCACATCCGTAGACTGCTGATTGGTATTGTTTACCAAGGACTGAATGGCGGGCGCCATCACGGTGTTGATCGCATCTGTAAACGCTTGCTGCATGGAGTCACTCATACCAGATACAGTTTCCTGTAAACGATCGCCGATACGTTCATGCAGTTCCTGCAGGGCTTCCTTGCTTTCATCGGTGGCAGCTGCAATCTGAACCAGTGAATGCTCCGCTGGTAATCGTGGGTACAGAAAGTCGATACGTTGCTGCAGGTCACGGATTTTTGCCAGTGCCCCCCGTTCTACCAGCTTCTCAAACAGGTTAAGCAATAAGCTGAGGGCCACACCCCAAATCGAGGTCATGAAGGCAACAGCCGCACCGTTGATCATCACTGAAATGCCATCTTTAAGCGTTTCGACATCTCCGGCATTAATCTGCAAGCCCTTCAATCCAAGTGTCAGCCCAAGGAAGGTGCCTAGCACCCCGATAGCTGTTAGGAAGGCTGGCGCGGCCGCAAGCAAGCGGCTGGAAGTCAGACCATAGGCCAAGGTGTAATTGTTGAAGAAATGCTCGGCTTCCAGCGTATTGAAGAGTCGAGACTTGTCTGCTGAATACACTAGGCTTTCATCAAACTCCCGCCACAATGGACCAGTGACTTTAGAATCCTGGTCCTGCGCCTTTTGCAGCGTTGCCAAACGGTTATGAGCCAGACTGTCACGATCCTGTCCTTGGATTAGCTGTTGCACTCTTTTCAAACGCCGAGAGAAATGCAACCAATGCCGAATTACAGAGATCATTGATATGACCATGATTATCATCATGAGCAACCAGATCCAGACAGCAATTTCCTCCATTTCCAGACCTGGCGTGAGTATCAACGCGAACTGTGGCGATAAATGACTGATCAAATCGAACATATTTAACCCTATTCACTTTTTTATGCTGGAGCTCGTTGGGCGCCAAGTAATTAGTTCTGGTGGCGTAAGATCCTACACGCACATTTCAATGAGAGGCTCTACTCAGGCAGTGACAGTAGGACAAAACTCTATCCCTCAATGGCTTTCAAGCAACTAGGACAGAATTTATAAAGCGCTTTCTTCAATGATTGGTTGTACGCTTTCAAGACCAACGTAGTAACCACCTAGATACCATTTATACACGACCCCACCCCTCCTTTAAAACACTTAGGACCAATCATACTTTTGCACTATTCATTGGTTGAAACGCAAAAAGCTGCTTTTTAGAGTTTTCGTGACATCAATGACTTTTAACAGCTGCTTCGACAGTCAAATAACAAATGAAAACCTCATTATTATTAGGGTTAAAGAATCCTAAGGCAAGGGTCTATCATCCCTCGTGTAGGTAGATGCATGAAGGATCTGTTGGAGCAACCGAAGGGAAGCAACAAGAAGCCTGAGGAGAGGGGCTACGTCCAGAAAGGTTCAGCTTTGATCAATGGGAGCCAAAACCAAAGTATGGGCTGAGGTATGGGCTGGATAAATTTAAGACACAAAAAAGCCGCTGAAATCAGCGGCTTATTCGTAATACTTGGCGGAGGGACAGGGATTCGAACCCTGGATAGGCTATTAACCTATGCCGGTTTTCAAGACCAGAAAACCAGCCTCAATTTCCCTCTATAAAACAGCAGCTTAGAATACAGCAGTATAACGGTAAGCGGTTATACTCGTGTGTTTTAGCTCTGTTCCCACCTAAATCTATGCCTCTTCAGTTCCCCTATCTTACCACCTTGAGCCTGCCCTGCTAACCAAAATACAACGCGTGCGACATGCTGGAAGCGGCGTTAATGGCGTTGCATTGTCGAGCTTAGTGGCAGTGACGCGTGCCTGCTTTCGTATCCCGGTGGCAACCACTGCCATCAGTACGGCCACCATGCTCCACTACGTCACCGCTGCTAATAGCGGTGGCAGCCGTTACGTTTCCTGCACCTAGCAACATGCCAGCCAGCATTAGAGCTACCAGTACCTTTTTCATTATCGCTTCCTCATTTACGCTGGCTCATCGCCAGCCAAAAGAGATTAGCACTGTCCCTACTCAAGCAAAGCTGACTTTAGTCAAAAGCCTACTTAATTTTTATCAGCAGGTCGCATCAATTGCGAAATTTTATTAGTCTTCCCTCTCACTTGCAGGGATGACCCAAATGAAACAGCTTTCCTACCTTAGTGCCCTTCTAGTTGCCCTACTGCTGCCTGGCCAATCAGTCGCCGATGTGCCTTCTTCTTTCAATGCGGCAAAGCGCATCGCTGAAGAGCAGATTTACTATGATCAGGACACGTCTTTTTACTGCGGCTGCCAGTTCGACTTTGAAGCTGGCCCCAATCTGGACGCCTGCGGTTACGAGATTAGAAAGCAGCCTCGAAGAGCAAGCCGTATCGAGTGGGAGCATGTAATGCCAGCCTACGATTTTGGCCGGCAACGGCAGTGCTGGATAGATGATGGTAGGGATAACTGCCGCCGAACAGATGAGGTATTCAGACGCGCAGAGGCAGACTTGCATAATCTGGTACCGGCGATTGGCGAGGTCAACGGCGACCGGTCAAACATGCGTTTCGGCATGGTCAACACACCTGTTCACGAATACGGTGCTTGTAATGTGGCTGTCTCATTTGAAGAGCGCACCTTTCAGCCGCCACCGCACCGCCGCGGTGACATAGCGCGCACCTACTGGTACATGCGGGACACCTACGGCATTGAGATCAGCCGACAGCAACAGCAGCTATTTACAGCTTGGGCTAACCAAGATCCAGTCGACGAATGGGAGCAAGAGAGAAACCGCCGAATCGCTGCTGTTCAGGGCAATGCTAATCCCTATGTGGGAGATGTTGCTATTCAGCAGGCTGCAGAGCCTGAGCCGGTTAGATCTGCGCCTGCAATACCTCAGCGCTCAAGTAGCGCAGAATTTAGCTGTTCGACTCGAAAGAATTGCGGCGCAATGGCCACTTGTGAAGAAGCTCTGTTTCATTTGAACCAATGCGGAAATGGCCGCTTGGATGGAGATGGCGACGGCGTGCCTTGTGAGTCGATATGCCGATAAATGTAATATCAATAGCCTGCCAAAGTGCCTAAGAATGACTCGCTTTCTTCGCTATGACGCGCTAGCGTTAAGGCGAGTTAATCAAGCAAGGAAACCCATGAAACGTTTTGCTTTGGTGGGCATCGCCCTGTTGTTATCAGGCTGTGCGGCTACATCTACGACGAGTCAAGCGCCTTATTATGATGAAGGGCAAGAAGCCCTTATTGGTGAAGGGTATCCCGCGCCTCGGATAAAGCCACCGGGTAATTTCTCTCTAGTCAAAAGATACGACGATGCGCGAGCTCAGCCCGGGTCAAATGCAATCAACTCACGAGAAATTGGGGCTACTTGGGTAGATAGCGAAGACCTGACTTCTGTGGCCACTGCTTTGTACCAAGGGCTAGATGAAGGCTATCAGTGGGGGGCGGGTGACAATATTGAAGGCACTGAATTTGTTAGCGGCACGCGGTTTGAGTACGCAGCTGGCGATGGGCTTTATCAAGACGTAACTGGCGATATCGATTTTATTCCTAACGGTGCCCCTGAGTGCGCTCAAAGCATAGCGTTGGTTAGCTACTCCGAAGATC
Source organism: Vreelandella lionensis (assembly GCF_044543515.1). Taxonomy (NCBI): domain Bacteria; kingdom Pseudomonadati; phylum Pseudomonadota; class Gammaproteobacteria; order Oceanospirillales; family Halomonadaceae; genus Vreelandella; species Vreelandella lionensis. The sequence continues at coordinate 18,057 of NZ_JBITWC010000003.1, forward strand.
GCAGTATGCGCACGGTGCTGACTTATACAGAAGGCTTGGCTTTTTGCGAGAACCGTTTGGTACTCAATCAGCGAACAGGAGATGCGTTGCGTGAAAGAGCCTATCAGGCATTTGGGCTCAGGTAGCCACGCGATGGAATGGAGTAGTATTTTTGGATACTGAAACCCTGCTAGGCACAGCGTTTATCCTGCCGGTGCTTGGGCTGCTGGTGATGATCGGCATGCCCAAGCATTGGCAGAATGTGCAGGGCTGGTTAATGGTGAGCTACCTCGGGATACCGGGGTTGCTTGTCGTTATCGCCCTGCTGGTGAACGTCCCTGTCCTCCTGTTTGGTGCGCTGTTCCTGCTGGGAATTGCGGCAGTCAACCGCTAACGCGCCCTCGCCTCCTGCACCTGCTCGCCCAGCACCCGCTGAATCTGGTTTTTCACCGCGTTCAGCCGGTCAATGCGCTGGCGTTTCACCTCGCCGTCAAGGTTAGAGCGACGGATGATATCGACCTGCTGATTGATCGTATTCAAGCGCCGTTGGGCGCGGTTGAGCGGCAGCCGTAACGCCAGCATATCCCGCTTGCTGGTGGCCACCTCGGCCGCATCGGCCAAGCGCCCCATCTCCCGCAACTCATTGGCGTCTGAGTAAGCACGGTTCGCTTCGCGCAGTCCCTCGTAGAAGATGGTGCCGTACTTGGTGTAGCGGTCTTCGTCTCCCAGGTTGCGATAGAAGCGGCGCACCGGTTGGTATTCGTACCAGCGCTGCGCCGGATTCTCTACGCCAGTCGCTACCCGCCACGCAATATCCCCGCTTGACGCCGCCCATGTGCCGACCTGCCCGAAGTACCCCCCAATCAAATGATCCACTTGCACCGGTGATAGCGCTAACGGGTTTTTATCCGGGTCGCCAATCGCGCCAACGGTGTTATTTAGCGCGCCGGAGATCCACTCGGCGGCTTTGCTGGTGTTCGCCCGTCGGCGCAATTCTGGCGACAAGCGCTCCATGCCCATGCCTTCAATCGGTCGCCCGGTAAAGGCGTCGTAGTTGGCGTAGATATCGAGCGCGGGCTGCATCATCTGCGGCACCGGCGAAAAGCTGAACGTGTCGGTCATCATGTGGCCCAGGCGCTGCGCAAATAGCTTACCCGTAGCTTTATCGTCCACAAACTGCTCGGTCATACGCTCAGCTAGCGTAGCCATGGCGCCGACTTCAAACGGCTTGGGAATAAAGAAGGCTTGATCGCCAGCACGGAAGAACCAATAGGTATCCTTCTGCCAGTCCTCTAGCTTCTGGTATTCCTCATCGTCTTGGTTGTGCAGGTAGAGTGCGATGGTCGCCATCGTCACAGCACCGGTCACGGTCCAGAAGCGGGCGGCTGCCTGCTTGTCGGTGACGTTAGCTTTGCCTTTGCCGAACGCCCCTGCCAGCACGCTGGCCCCAGGCTTCACGCCTGAGCGGTAGATTTTATCCAGACCCTGAATACGTGCGTTAAGAAACGGCACGATATCAATCAGCACGCGAACGGCAGGCCATGCGCCGTGGGCGCTAAAGTCGATAAGGTCGCGGGATTCAAACGCGGCGCGCAGTCCACCCTTGTCTTTATTTTGCGAATAGATCGCCGCACGGTTGAGGTTTTCCGTCGTGTTGTTGACCTCATTCCACCACGACCAGCCAGCGCGCAGCACGTTCGGCACCATCGCAGGGCCATCGACCAGCTTGGCGTTGCGCATGTTACGGGTTAGCTGGGCGCGTAACTCGTCCGGGTTATTGCCGTATAAGTGGCCGAAGTTGAACGACGCACCACTGGCCAGCATTTGTGCCCGGATACGCTCGTCTTTATAGCTGCGCCCACCCTCAATCACGTTCTTAAAGGCGTTCTTGCTCACATCGCTGGTGGCTGATGCCTGCAAGCTGTCGCGAATTAAGTTGGCAATCATGAACTGCGGCGTGGTGGTGGTCAGGTTGGTGAATACACGCTTAAAGCCGCGCATTACTTTCATGGCCATGCTGTTCATGCCGGGGTGAGCGAGTGCCGTCAGCGCGGTGAATACCAGCGGGTCGTCAATCTCATAGTACGCCTTTTTGCCGTTTTCCATAACGAACGTGGAGCGCTTGGTGTCGCGGTTGCTTTCCGGCACTCGCTCGGCCATGCCTAGCTTCTTGGCGTTCTCAATCGCTTGCGTGGCCGCCTGGTTCTTCAAGCTGGCATCCAGTAGATGATGGAAGTTCATCATCGTGTTTTGCAGCAAGTCGTTCAGGTTCTGGCTACCGCCTTTCAGGCGCTTGTAGGCCTGCTGGCGTGATAGGCCGCTGGTGGCCATCATGCCGCTTACCTGCTGGTCATCTTCGGCTAGGCGATAGAACGGAACGTAGAACTCTTCGCCCCACATCTCCCGCTGCTCGCTGGTAATGATGCCACTCTGCTCGGCCACGGCTAGCACATCATCGCGGTACTGCTGGAACTCGTCGAACACTTCCTTATAAAGCTGCTGGCGGTTGCGGCCATCTTCAGTTTGTCCGCGATTCCATGCCTGCATGGCGTTAATGTCGCCTAAGTCGAACAGGTTTTCGCGCCCATCTTGGGCAAGGCGTGCCGCACGGTTACCGGCAATCCAGCCCATGAAGCGCTCGATCTCGGCAGCGCTGCCCAGGCGACCAAGCACCTCGCCCAGACCTTTGGCGTCGCCGTCTTGCATTTCAATAATGCGCTCCTGCTGGTTCAGCTTAATGCGGCCGTTGTGAAGCATGGCATGCAGGGCGCCGTTCGCCGCATTGCTCATACGGGCCAGTACCCAGCTTGAGCGCTGGATGTTCTCGCCCAGCGCCGATTCACCGTATAGGCGCTCGTCCATTTCTTTCAGCGAGGCATAGCGGTCCACCATGCCCTGGCGAATCTTGAGCCCAGCTCGGTCGGCCCTCTCTTTAAACCAAGCCATTGCCCGTTGTGGCGGCGTGCGGCTGCCAATTTTGGCAGCGGCAGCTCGGTCAGCGTCGGTGAAGTCGCTAAACGCATCCTCGAAGTTGGCGCGCTGTTTGGCGCGTAGGGCGTAGCGGATGTCGGGGTTGGTGGGGCCGTAGGCGCCTTGGTTGAATACTGACTTTACCTGAGTCGGCTCAATGACTGCGTAGCTAATACCCTGCTTGCCTTCCGAAGCAATAACGCCATCGTACCCTTGCGAGCGCAGCCAGTTTGCGCCTAATTTTTCCGCTTCCTGGTATGGAATCGGGTTTTCAGTAGAGCCGTAAGGATTCTCCATCTTTATATAAACAGGAATGATGTTCGAGCCCTGCTGGGCTTCTACGAAAACATCCTCGATCTTCTTGGCTATCTCATTAGGCGATGGGTCGGATTCTAGAAACGCCTCGTCAGTGATAACGCTTTGCCCGAAGTCTTCAATATCATCAGGGTCTGCAGCGCGATCCACTCTGCCCGTGTTTACATCCAAGACTCCCGGGTGGTCTTCTGCTGCAACCTGAATAGCAATGAAGCGCTCATTAAATCTTCCAAAGCTGTGAGCTCCGGTTGCAAACTCAGCGGCGACGCCTGTGCTTCCAGTAAAGTAAATCAGCCCGTTGGTTTCGCTTCCTGAGCGAAATTCATTAAAGCGACCATCAGTACCGTGGTAAGCCACCGTTGGCTCGCCATTACTATCCACCATCTTGCTATCGCCAAACCAGCGCTTGAAGTTGCGGCTACTGGTGTCGCCCGCCATAGCAAAGCGTGGTTCTGCTGGCTGCGCTTCCGCCTTCTGCTTCCGTAAATACTCGCGGCTACGCTCACCTAGGGCCAGCGCGTCGGTATACGTCCACGCCACCGAGGGGAATAGCTGACGCAGCAGCTCGCGGATTTTCGCCACAGCGCGCTGCCAAGCCTTGGGGCGATGGCCTTTCTCCAGCAGGTGGGCGACCATTTCCTCGGCAATGGTGATGCGGTCTTTGCGGCTCTCCGGGTCGAGGAACGGGTAGTCGCGGCGCACCTCGCGCAAAGCGTCGCGGCCTTCCTTGCTGTTGGGCAGGTTGCGGTAGAGGTTGAGCATCACGCGGTCGAGGTCGTCGCCCAGCACGGCACGCATACCCTTGTGGCCTACGGCTTCATGAACGGCGGTACGCACGCCCTCTTGTACGTCATCGACGTTGTCCGCAATCACATAGAGCTGATCGCCCACGAATAAGCCGCGCACGTCACGGGGATTCACGCCCTGCAAGGCCATCATCAGGATGGATTGCGGCGGCAGCTCGGTGGCGGACTGGATCACCGTTACATCGGATAGCTCGGGTGAGCTGGCTAACGCGTCGCGGATATCGTTGGCTTGCACTGCTGCCGTGTCGCTGCCGCCTAGGGCGTAGCGCGGGTCGCTTTGTAGGTCGCGGTTAATGGCTCGGCCATCAATGCCCACTATGTCGCCCGCTACGGCAATGCCGTTGGCGGTGAGCTTGCGCTGCCATGCCTTGTTTTTAGGGCTCCACCGAAAACCACGGCTCTTTAAGCGGCTGCGCATTTCATCACTAGGTACACCATCAAACACTAGTCGCACGCGCTGATCTTCTATCGCCAGCTCCATGCGGCCACCTTCAAACTCGTATTCGGTGGCGAGGTTGCCGGTTTTAGCCTCTTGCTCGTTAAGGGCAAGTTGCTCAAGCTCGGCCACGCGCTGGCGGGCTTGGCGGATCGCGGCGCTGTTGTTACGCAACTGGAAAGATGCAAAGCCGGTTTTGCCCATGTAGTCCGGCTCTAGTACGTCACGCGCTTGGCGCTCGGTTAAACCAGCTTCTTCTACCAGGCGGCGCTCTACGTCTTTGCCTGAGCGGATAATTTTATTGGCAGCCTTCATGCGCTCTTGGGCTTCTTCTGCCGCCTGCAAGCGTTGGCGTGCCTGCTCAAGCTCTGTGGCTTGCGTGCCGTCCTCTTTGGCGTTGCGCAGCTTCTTGCGCATGGCTTTCTGTGCGCGCTCATCAAACGCCTGTAAATCATCTAACGCCTTGCGCTCAGCCTCCATGCGCTTGCGGTTGCGCTCTACGGGGAAGTTCGCTGGCCCGGTTACCATGGGGCTCATGGTGCGGCCTTTGCGCTCTAGTGCGGATTTGGTGCGCTGCAAGTAGCCATCGCGGTAACGAGTAAACTCATCGTTGAGTATCTGCTTTTGTGCGTCTGTCTTGGCGTAGCGGGCCATGCTGTCGTAGACGCCTAGCAAATGGCTTACATCGCCATCCACGGTGTAGCGTGCTACGCGATCAGGGCGCATGTGCACACCGCTGGCGGCGCGTTCTGCAAACTCATAGCCGATCATTTCCGGCGTAATGGGCACCGGGTTGTTGCGTGCGCGTTCCAGCATGGCTTGATTGCGAACGTCGCGGATCATCTCGCTAGCGGCGTCCATGCTCAGGCCTGCTTTGCTTAATGCGCCCAGGTAGCTATCGGCGCTCGCAGCATCCTGCATTGCCCGCTGAACAGTCTCGTTATCGGCGTTCGGGTTTTCAGTCACCGCTTGCTCAATCGCTTGGCGCATAGCGGCTTCTGTCGTCCGCCCTTCGTCTGGGCGAATGCCGAGTTCTTCGCGGGCGCGTGAAACGGCTTGAGCGCGCACTTCTGGCCACTGGCTTTCAATGTCGCGGAGGAAGCGGTCAGACGCCACGTTGGTAACGGTCGCTTTATCCAATGCTTCGGCAATCTTGAGCGTGTTGGCTTCGTGGCTGGATTGGCGCTGAGCACTGCCGCTCAGATCTTTGGTGCGCTCAATGTCGGATAAAAGGCTGGCAGTTTCAGTGCCGCCCTGGCTGGTGGGCGTGGCGTCTTGCTCTACCTGCTCGGCGCTTTCGGGTTCACTGGTGCTGGCTTCTTGAATGGGTGCATCTGCCTCTAAACCTGGGGCTGCTTTCTTGGCTTCGCTGAGCGTTTCAAAGGTAGCGAGATTCGCGCCTGCATCAAATGCTGATTGATCGGCAAACACCATAAACATCGGCGTGCGAGTGCCGCCCATGCTAAAGCCCTGGTCAGCAATGACCATGCCGTTACTACCTTTCCATACCTTGCTGTTTTTGGCTCGGCGCTGCCACGTTATGCGCTCAGATTGCGGGGCGGCTGGCTCGCTGGCTTCTGAAGGCGCTACGTCTGACTGTTCGGCAATGCCGAGACGCTGCGCTGCCTCAATGGCACCTCCTGGCCCTGCCATCTGGCTAACGGCTTGACCATCAGAATTAATCACTTCGTAAAGGCTGTCGTTCACCTTAGCGATTCGGAAGTTGCCCACTTCCTGATAGCTGCGCACGCTGCGCTCTTCGCCTGAGTAGCCGGTGTATTGAAGTGGCTTGTTACGGCGCTTTGGCGTGGGCGGTTCGTAGGCTAAATCCTGCTGGACTTGGGCCGTAGGTGAATCAGTGTTCTGGCCGGCTGCAGGTGCTGGCGTGCTGGCCTGGAAGAGGCGATCGCCTTCATCTTGAAATCTAGGCGACTCGACTGCTCGCCTTAGTACCGTCTCGCCACCCTGAGATGAAGGCATTTCTACACTAAAAACAGCGCCTTCATCAGTTTCCCAGCTATATGATGTTGCTCGGTTGCCTTTATTCGTATTAGCGCCAATGTTGCGCAAGTAGGCGCGCAGGCGCTGTCGCTCATTCTGGCTAAGCGGCAGCGACGACTCAGAGTAAGCAGAGTAGCCGTCGTCGGTAGTGTCTTTCAGGCGCGCTTCGAGGCGGGAATAGATGTTAGCGCCTTTCTCTGCTAACTGCTGTTCAACGCTTGGCTTCTCGTTTGTGCGAGAATCGCTAGCTGGCTGTGCGCCAAAAATATCATTCTGCCCGCGTGATTCGGCAATATCGGCAGGCCGGTTGCTGCCGCTGAGTACAAAATCATCGGCTTCCCGGTCTGCCTGGGCGCGCTGTGCCTGCTCGCGTTGCTGGCTGGCCTCGGCTTCTTCGGCCTGCTGCTGGGCCTGCTCGCGCTCGGCTAGCTCTTGCTCGCTGTAGGTGCTGAGTAGCGGTTCGTCGTCTACTTCTTGGGCGGGTTCTGCTTGAGGCCGCTGGGCAGGTTCAGCTTGTCCTTGCCTTTCAGCTCCTTGTTCGCGTCGTTGAGCGCCTGGCTGAACATTCCCTTCAGGTGATCGTTGTTGGGTACGCTGATCTTGATTTTGCCCTTGGAAGCCTGCATCGAAAATGTCCTGGTTGGTGGTGTCGTCTGCGAATAGCGCGCCGTTGGCCTCGCCTTCTGCGCGGTTGCGCACTGCACTACCAATGTAGCGGAAAGCGGTGGTCATTGCTTGGCGGCTGCGCATGCTGTTGTTAATGGCAATGGCGAGTAGTGCGGTGGTTTCTGGCACTGCGTCGGTGAAGGCGTCGGTTTGGCGGGTCAGCTCGCGCACGCTAATGCCATCTTGGCGCGAGCGGCGCACTAGGCGCACAGCGTCGTTAATCGTCCCGATGGCGTCTAGCGCTTCACGGCTGCCGGTTTCTCGGGCTACCGCTAAATCAGCGGCGGCCGCCTGCAGCCCAGCGGCGAGGTTACGCATGTTTTCAGACTGCTCGGTGACCATTTCCACCATATCGGGGTCTTGGTACGCGGCAGCAAACACGGCGCGCTGCATCCGCTGGCCGAGTTCTGGCGTGGCTTGGCCGTCTCGCGTGGTGTAGCGGCTGGCCTCGTTGTTACCCAGGCGCTGCACAAAGCCGCGCTGAAAGCTTCGATTGCTGGCTGCCAGCGGGTCGCCGCTTTCGTCCGGCCCCCATGCCTGCAGGTCAGCTGCGGTTAAGCTGTCGGCGTCGGCTTGCGCCTGCTCGTAAGCGGTCATGCCTGCGACGGTGCTTTCATTGGCACGGCGGGCGAAGTCGGCGCGGTCTACGTTAGTGACGCGCTCTCGCACTAAGACCGGCTGCTGCATCTCGTCCACGGCGCTGGGGTCGATACCCTGGCGCTCCGCTTCGGCGCGCACAAACTCGCGGTAGCGCTGGGCCTGCGGGCTGTTCTGGCTGTAAGCGGTGGTAATGGCCATGGTGCGGCCGTTGCCGGATTCCACCACGCCATCACTGCCAATGATCGGCGCGCCGGTGCCAGCATCGTTGCTGCTGCCTAATCGCTCCGGGTTCAGGCGGGCGGCAATGTTGCGCACTTGCACCTGGCTGTTGGCATTGGTGCGGTCGCGGGGCTGTAGCTCCTGCGGGTAGCGCTGGTTCACGCGGCCATCGGGGGAGTTGGAGGCGGTCAGCTCTGATGCCTCTACCACACGGAAGCGGGTGCGAATCGGGGTGTTGTCGGGCAGGTACGTGGTTTGCCCACGGCCACGGGTGCGAGCCAGCTGCGCGGTGCGCTCGGCGCTAGCTTGCTGCTGGGCGCGCTGGCCTTCCATTGCATTACGTGCGCCCGTATCGGTGAAACGTGCGCGCTCGAAAGGCTGATCGAGGCCGGTGTTGGCGTTGCCTGCAGTGGGGCCATCACCGTAGATGATGCCGCTTTGTGGGATGCGCGGTGCCGTGTCTTGGCGTAGGCGCTCAGGGCGGCGGAAGATCTCTCCGTCCAGCGTTTCGCCCTGGCGGTTGGGGCGCCCGGGTAGCGGGTCTGGCCCTAGGTATTCGCCGTCTAGGCCGGTGTTGCGAGCGGTGCCGTATTGACGCTCAAACGCGGCGCGGCGGGCTTGCTCCTCTGCCTCAACATCGCGGGTCGGGCCTTCGCCGTAAATCACGTCATCACGGCCAATGCTACGGCGGTTGAGCGTGTCGGCTTGCTCCTGCTGGGTGCGCTGGCGGGCGTCAAATTGCGACGGTGATTCGCCGCGAATGCTGTCACCGGTACCGGGAGGGAGCTGGCCTTGGCGGCCTTGCAGCAAGCCTGCGATGGGTTCCGGCTGCTCTGGGTCGGCCAGCTCACCTTCCATGGGGCGCTCGCGGGTGCCTGCGGTGCGTAGGGCGGTGCGTAGGTTGTTGGCGATGTTTTCGGCGCGCTCCATGAGGCGACTGGCTTGCTCTATGTTGCCAGCCTCCAGCGCTGCCTCAGCTCGTTCGGTAATCATCCGCATGTTGCGCAAGCGGGTGCCGCCTTCAAAACTTGAGCCTCGCGCTAACGCTTGCAGGTCGTCAGCGTCGGCCATGCCGCGCTGAATGCGCAACCCTGCCTCGCTCGCCTGCTGCTGGCGTTGGGCGCGCACTTCAGGGGATTGCTCGGCGGCTTGCTGCTCGCTCTGGGCGCGCTGCTCGGCTTGTTGCGCGGCTTGCGTTTGGCCAAGCGGGTCGGCTCCTTGCGCAGCGGCTTCTTCACGCGCCCTGGCGGCTTCTGCGGCCGGGTCAGCTTGCGGTGCTGGCTGCGGTCGGCCCGCTACGGCGCCCATGCCGCCACCCATGACGCCACCAATCAACCCTTCGGATAGACCGGCAGCGGCCACGCCTTCCATCGGGTCGCGGGTAGGGTCTGCGCCGATATCTGCTACAGCGGTGTTAATGCTGTACTGTCCCATACCGCCTTGGCCGGTCTCAGTCACGCCTTGCACGCCTGCTTGGCGAATCGCTGCGCCCAAGCGGCCACTGCCTGCTTTGGTGCCTTTTGTTACCAAGTCATCCAGCACCTTGCCGCCATAACCGCCGAGTACGCCAGTGGTCAGCAGTAGCGCAGGGTCGCGCATCACAAGGCTTTTCGCGCCTTGACCAAGCTGCTCGCGGGCTTGCTGGCGAAGCTCGTCCACACTAGCATCGGGGTTTTCGTCGGCTAGCTGCCAGTACGTCTCTGCGAACGCCTGCGATTGATCCAGCTCCTCGTCGGGCATGGCGAGGATTTCTTGATAAGCACCGTCGGCAATCTGGCCGGTGTTCACGGCGGTTTCGACTGCGCCGTAGGTGCCAAGCTTTACGCCATCAGCCGTGCGTGAAGAGGCGAAGTCGCGCATTGCCTGCACGGCGGCGGCTTGCTGGCCTGCTTCGTCCAGCCCTTGGCGCGCTGCGTTGCGCCGTGCTGTGCGGCCAATCACTTTGCCGGTCAGGCTAAGGCCTACTCGTGAGCCACCGCCCGCCAAGCCGCCGGATGCTACCGCCTCACCTGCTAAGCTAGCGGTTTGTAGCGCAATGGTCAGCGGGTTGAAGCCTTCGCCCAGCTCAAAATCCCACAGGCCGGAGCCGGTGCTTTCAAAAATCTGCTGCTGGATTGCCTCGGCAGCGCGTGGGCTCATCTGCTCTAGCTGGCTGGCCGCGCCTTCCCGGCCAAAATTACCCAGGCCGCGGCCAACGCCGGTGTATTCGTAGGAGAAGTCGCCCAGGCCTTGCGCGACGTTGTACGCGCCCATCTGGGCAGCGTCGACTAAATCGCCCGCAAAGCCGGTCATGGTTTCACTGTTGCGGCCTTCGGTGCTGGCGGAAGGCGTGCCGGTTACCAACGCCTCAAACTGCTCGTCGCTATACGCACGAAACTCAGGTTGAACACGCAGGGTTTGTTTTAAGGTTTCGTCATCGACGTTACGGAGGGCAGGCGCCTGAGCGCGCAGGTTGTCTAGCAGTGACATAGTGGCGTTGTCTCCCGACAAGGCTAGGTAGGCGCTAAGCGAAGGCGGCGAGGTTCCGCCACGACCGCTTAGCGGGCTTTCTTTAGCGTGTTACGCCTGCTTCATAAAGCGCATCAAGGGCGCGTTTCAGCATGGCTTTTCGCTGTGGGTCTGATTCTTGATTATACGCGGCACTAACGCGCTCTAATACTACTTGCGCGGCTTCGCGCTCGGCTTCGGTGTCAATGCCGCCTTGCGTGGCGCTGTTGATTAAGCCGCCGCGCTGAAAACCGCCGCCAAGCTGGTCAGGAATAGTGATCCGCCCAGCGATGCGGCGCGCTTCGGCAGCCAGTTCTTGCACGGCGTCGTCGGCCTCTTGGTCGGCTTGTTGAGCGGAGTCTGCCTCTTGGCGTGCGCCCATATAGCCTTCTGCGGTATTGGGGCGCGGCGGCGGTGCACTGCGAGGCGGCGCGCTTTCTGGCGGTGCTGCCTGTTCTTCGGGTACGGCGTCGGGGTCGATGCCTAGCTGCTCTGTTAGCCGGGTCGCTAAATCGCCGCCGCCAGCGCTTGTGCCTAGCAGCCGCTCCATCTGCGCATTGATCTCGCCCAGCCGCGCCGCCTGCTGGTCGCTGGGCTGGCCCATGCTGGATTCCATGATACTAGTGCGCTCATCGGCCAACGTTTCGATGGTGAGCCTTTCGCGCTCAGTTAGCTCGCTGCCGCCAAAGCTTACGCCTTCTGGCAGGTTGGCTTCGCGGTAGTTGTTCGTCACCGGGTCGTACTGGATATAGCCGCCGTTGCCGTCGGGTACCATCTGCCATTGCGGGCGCTGCTCGCGGCTGGCGGCAATCTGTGCAGCGCTGCGCCGATTCGCTCCGGCTTCGCGCATTTGCAGCAAGCCCATGTCGTGCTGGCGATTCGCTTGGTTCTCGCCCGACGTGAACTCCTGGCCTGCCACGCGCTCCTCGCGGCTGAACTCCTGGCTGGCTTGACGCTCACTGCTGGCAAACTCTTGCCGCATGCGCAGAATCGCGTCATCGTGCATCTGATTGATGCGTGTGCGGGCGTTATCTTGCGCGGCTTCGGCACCGCCTGCCAACGCGCCTCCAATCAGTCCTAGCATTTAAGCGCCCTCCATCATGGGTTGTTGAGGCGGCTGGCCTTGCGGCTGCTGTTGTGGAGGCTGCTGCCCCTGCACGGTTTCGCGCTTGCCGTCCTGAATGGCCGTCACCATTTCGCTGTAGCGCTGCCGCTGGGCATCTTCTAGCCCTTCGGCGGTTTTGCCGAACAGCCCCAAGCCCAGCATAAACGCGGCTTCAATGGCCTCATCTTCACCGGGTTGCAAGCGTCCAACCTCCATCGCCATTTCGCCTACGGCTTTAGCCAGTTCGATACCGGCGCGCACCATCACGTTCGGCGGCACGGTTTTGCCGTCCTGGGCGATCATGTTGTAGGTGGTCACCATCACGGTGCCAATCACCTGCCCCATGCGGCGGGTAATGTCGTCGCCCTGCTGGAGCATTTGCGCGGCTTGCTGCATTCCGTCGCCGTACAGGTAGCCCAGCATTCCCTCTAGCAGCACCTCAAATTGCGGGCCTGCCTCTTCGGGCGTGGCGTTTACGCGGGGGTCGTTAACCTCTTGCGCTGGCTGCCCACTCTGCGGCGGCTGTTGCGGTGGCTGCCCCTGCATCGGCTGGCCTTGGGGGGCTTGTTCCGGTGCGGGCTGCATACCCTGCTGTAGTAGTCCTGCCATGTTGCCTCCTAGGCGGTGCCAAAGAATTGCGCGGCGTAGTCGCTGTAACGGTCAAAGGGGTTGCGGTCGCTGTCCATCGCGTAATTGTCGATGCTGACGTAGCCGCTTTTGGGTGTGGAAGGCGCAGACGCCACGGCGCTGCTGGGTGCGTTCGACATGCCGCCCATGCCGTCACCTCCTGCCGCTGGGCCTTGTGGGCCTTCGGTCGTGCTGTTGGGGCTCATGGCTAGGCCGCGTGCGGTGTTGCCGAGTGTTGCCGCCCCTAGCAGGCCTCCTACAACAGCCCCCGGTACGCCAGCGACACTCATGCCCGCTTTGGCGCCAAAATTCCCACCGACCTTGCTGCCTAACGTACCTGCTGCGGTGCCTACCGCTTGCTGGCCTAGCGCTGTGCCGTAGGAGCTATCGAGGCTGGTACCAAACGCATCGTTGATAGCGCCAATGCTGGCCTGGGCGTTTCTGGCAGCCGTGTGTGTATTGAGTGCGGTGCCTAGCAAACCAGCTACGGGATTAGCAACAGTGGCCGCTAGGCTGAGGCCTCTCGTTAGCGCGCTTGGGCGAGCATCTATCGCCATCTGCTCTGGCAGCCCTGCCACCTGTAGCGCTGACGTTAGCGCGTCTGGGCTAATGGATGGGGCGGTAGCACGCCCATAAGCGCTATCACTCAGCGCCCCATACCCTACGTTCTGGGCACCCATCTGGGCATCTACCTGTGAAGCCCAGCCACCAAACGATGCCTTTGCCTCCTTGGCGGCATCGTCCATGCTCACCATTGCCGCCATGCCGGTCATAGACGAACCGGCGCGGGCATCGGTTGAGCTGCGGGCATCCACGCTATCGCCAAACGTGCCGCCGTAACCGCTGCTACTTCCTCCACCTGGGCCACTGCTACCGCTATCGCCCAAGCCGCTGACGCTGCCATCACTGCCCACGCTGCTATTACCGCCGTGTGCAGAATCTACGCCATGCCCTACGGCACCGCCGTAACCGCCGCCGCCTTTGCCACTGACGCCACCGCCACCACTATTGGAGTCGCCTGCTACGCCGCCGGTATCTGCCTCGCCGCCAAAACCTCCGCCGTAACCCATTTAATCCTCCTGGCCGATAATCAGCCCATTGGTCAGTAGGCCGCCTTTTGCCGTGGCGACGTGCGAGCCGTAGCCGTCCATGCTGCCGGGCTTGATGCGGCGGGCGGCGCGCTCACGCTCCCATTGCTCGCGGGCGAAGCGCTCCTGCTGGGCAAGCTGCTCCTTACTCATCAGGTACTGGCCCACGCCACCAGCCACGCCTGCTAGCAGGTTGGTAGTGGTCGGGTGATCTTCCATCCAGTTGAACGCCTTGGTGGCGTACTCAATGCCGGTATCCCACCAGTTGCTGCTCGCCGCTTGGCTGCCAACGTCCACAGCGGCGCTCACCGCGTCACTGTTGAGCGCGGTGTCCAGGCCATCTAGTAAGTTCATACATCACCTTAGCGGTTGGGGAAAACGCCGGTCTTATCGAGATAAGACGTGCGAAGGTTGTCATAAAGGGACTTCTGGAACTCGATGTCGGTGTCGCGCATCGCTAGCACTTGCTCGATAAGCGCCACTTTATCCTCTTCCTCAATGTCGGGGTTTACCTGGATGCGCTCTAGCTGGGCGGAATACTGGCCGACAATGTCGGTTAGGTTGTTGGCCATAACGCCCCAGCCATTCGCCGTGCTGGTGGCGTAGAGCTGGTTTAGCGTTTGCTCAGCCTCTTGGGTCGAAAGCTGGCTGGAGAAGCCGTACTCGGCTTGCATTCGCCCTATGTCAAACTGGTAACTTTGCTGATTAAGGCCAAGCTGATTCTGATAATTCAGGTTCGCCATGTATTCTTGTTGTTGGCGATCCGCATTGGCCTGGCTGTTCTGGAAGTAGGTTTGCGCATCCTGCTGAGCAAAAGGCGTGGCTCGGTCGATCATGGCCGCTTGCGCGGCTTGGCTGGCCATGCTGCTGTTGAGCAGCCCCCGCGCATTAGCGCGCTGGTTGCCCATCATGGCGGCTTGCTGCATCAGCGGGGAATTGCTATCCAGCATCTGGTGGAGCTGGTACTGCGAGGTTTGTTGTGGCGTGACCTGAGTTTGCGGGGCGCTGCGCGTTGGCCGTTCCGGCACTGGCATACCAGTAATATCGTACAAGCCGCCGGTCACGCTGCGGTAAAGCGTTTGTCCTGAGTCGTCTTGTACGGGTGTGTAGTTGCCGTTTTGCACCATCGCCGCCATGCCGGAGTTCAGTAGCCCGTAATCGGCTTCGTTGCGCGCCTGCTGGGTGGCTATATCGTTGCTGTTGCGGTAGGTAAAGCCACTCACTTGGTCAGGCTTGGCGACGGTCATGCCAACGCCACGATTCTGGTACAGGTTGTATTCGTTATTGCTACGAATAGCCCGCTCCACATAATCCAAGCCGTATTGGTTCGCCTCTTTCGACCAATAATCTAAGCCCGCTCTATCAACGCTACGTCCCAAGTTCTTTTGATACAGATCGTTAATGGCAGAGGCGGCATTGTTAGATGAGCCAGAAGAGCTGCTGGATGACGGGCGGCTTGAGGTAATGCCAGAAAAAACCGAGCTGCCAGATTTGCTGCTTGATCGGCTGCCAGAGCTGGAACTAGAGCGGCTTGAGCTTGCACGACTCTTGGCCTCGGCGCTGTTCGCAATACTGTTGCGAATGTCGCTAAGCGACTGCCCCTTGGCAATATCGCCCATGAAGTAGTCGATGCCGCTTTGCTTGGCATCACGGCCAAGCACCTCGCGGTAGATTTTGTTGATGTCGCTGGCTGTGGCCATAGGAAGCCTCCCGGCTTGCTAGAAGCAAAAAAAGCGCTCTCGGCGCTATGGTAGTGGGTGTGGGGGAGTGCTACCACTGGATCGCTTCTAGCGCCTCCAGCGTCTCAGCCGCCCGCGCTAACTTCGCCAGCCGCTGCCGCTTACCCGTCAATACCTGGAACTCAGCAAACGCGGCTGCATTGCGTTGAACGGCCACGCTCAGCTCATACAGCGTTTCGGTGCCATCCTCGCCGTTGCGGCCTGCCAGGATTTTATCCAGCACCATCATTTGCGGCGGCTCGCCTTGCTGAGTTTCGTGCCATGCCAGGTAGGCTTCCGCGTCCGCTTTTTGCTGATCCCACCCCTTAGTTTCCACCTCGGGGTATTCTTTGATAAGCGGCGCGGCGGCGGTGGTGTAGGCGTTGTTAATCTCGTTCAGCTTCTTCGCTCGCTGCTCTTCCAGCACTTCATCATAATCACGCTCTACCACTGGGTAGGTGTACACCACCTCATCGTTGCTGGCCGTTCGCTCGGGCTGGCCATAAGCCTGCATTACCGTCAGCTCGGGCTTAACACTGCGCACCGGCAGCACGCTGATCGAGCCGATATGGATAGGGCTAATAAAGCCGTTAGGCACTAGCCGGTAGTCGCCGCCCTGGCGCATGATAATGTCGCGGACACGTGAGGCGTCCCAAGGTATAGGGCCTGCGATCAACCGGTCGTTACGCAGAATCTCGATTTGCATAAAAAGACTCCTAGGGAGTTGGGGTAAGGGCAAAAATTAAATGGAAATTCTTTTGACAGGTACCACCCAGAGCGGATCACCTCTGAAGCTGCTTAATAGATTGCCGTCAGTGAATTTATGAGCCATTGCATTGTTCGTAACGTGGCCCAAAGTGGATGACCACACATAACCATAACCATTTGAAGCTGCTGTACCTCCGTTCACTATATCTGCTAGCTTTTTTCCGCCAGTCGTAGTTTCAGAAGAATCAATAATCGCCCTGTTTTGGTAGATCATATCCAAGACTTCACGGTTTGGTAGGTCGTAGCCCATGTCGCGACAGTAGTCGGCGGCTGGAGAGCCTACCGAGCCTATGCCATCGCTGACGCTGTTGTACGCAGGGCTTGTCAGCACGTCAGTGTTATAAGCACCTGTGTTAGGGTCGGGCACAGGGTTAAGGGGAAGGGGAAGGTTAATTCGGTATAACCCCCATTTGCGAAGCGCGCGCTTAGTAGCAGGCGCAACCAGAATCCAGTCGCCTTGATGCCGACCAACGATTATATCGCCGTCAATTACATCTCCGGGGTTTATCACAAAAACATCAAACGATATAACGGGGCTCGTTTGCTCTATCCCAGACTCACTCTCGTAAGTAACGCGGGCGTAAACAGGTTCACTTTCCGTAAACTCGGCACCATTGGCGAGAAAATCATAACTCTCCAAATTAACAGTATCCCGCCCACTGGTATGCAGGATGTTGGTAAAGCCGCTATCACTCGCAAATTCCCAGGTGCTTGCCGCGTGCCCATCGTCAGGGTCAGCAGAGAAGTACAGTGTGCCGGTAATAATGGGCTGCTGCGATACCTGCACCGCGCCATCCATAGGTGCGATGATCTGAGGTGTTGCGATGCCTTGCGTTGCTAGGCTTTCAATTAAAGCGGGGTAGGTGCTGAATACATCGGTTGGCTCTGCGCCTTTGGTGATTAGCGCGCTTTTAATGGCCTGTTTAGTGTTCAGCGTAAGCTGTAATTTATCAGCGATGGTCATCAGACTACCTCCCCGTTAATGGTGTCGAGGATCGTGCCGATGTCACCTATCATCGTGTCTATTTCAGCCTGAGTATAAATTAGTGGCTTGTCGGTCACTTCCTCATAAGCTGGCCACCGCGTTGCTGTCTCAGGCTTCCCGCTAATATCCCCCCAGCTCACCCCATCAATCGTGGCATACGCATTTTCCCACGCGGTGCCTGTCCACTGTCGCATCCCCTCATCACCGGCCACGGTGCTGTAGTACAGCGCGCCCACTTGCAGCGGGTCGCCTTCATTGTCAGTCGTGGGTGGGGCTTCAAACGGGCCTAGATAGCGCTTGAGAAAATCGGCTAGCGTGGCGGCGGCGTTGCTTGCCGATGTTGACGCCTCGCCCGCCTTGGTTGTGGCTGTGTTCGCTGCGGCAGTTGCCGTGCTTGCCGAAGAGGCAGCAGCGCCTGCCGAAGATGACGCCTCTCCTGCTTTAGTCGTCGCTGTACCGGCTGCCGTGCTGGCCGTAGAGGCAGAACTAGCGGCATTACTAGCAGAAGTGGATGCTTCGCCTGCCTTCGTGGTGGCTGTCCCTGCCGCCGTGTTAGCGGTGCTGGCAGAACTGGCAGCGTTACTCGCGGAGGTGGACGCCTCGCCCGCTTTAGTAGTGGCCGTATTAGCGGCTGTGCTGGCTGTCGTTGCTGAGCCAGCGGCGTTACTGGCCGAAGTGGCAGCTTCACTGGCTTTTGTGCTCGCTGTGCTGGCGGAGCCGCTAGCAGCTAAGGCGCTGCTGGATGCCTCGCTGGCTTTTGTCGTCGCCGTGTTGGCTGCCGTGACAGCGGTGTTTTTAATGGCGGTCGTTTCGCTAACGGCATCGTCTTTGATCTGCTGGGTTTCAGCCTTTAGCTGTTCCACATCCTCCACGTTAATCGCTAGCTCAACACGCCCCGTCGTAATATCGGTGCTGAGCGCAGCAGCGCTGGTATGGCGGGTGCCGGTGACGTAGATGTTTTTGGTAGCCGGGTCGCGGAACACATCGTTGACGAAGTATTCCGTTGCGGTCGCCCAGTCGCCTCGCCAATTAAAACCAGTCAGCAGCGTTAGGTTGCCGTCGGCATCAAAGCCGACCACGCGGCGGCGGCGCTGTAGCGGCGTGGCGTTGATTTCTTGGCTTGTTTCAGACGCGGGAAGCTTGAGGCTACGGTCAATATCCCCCTCTGCTTGCTCAAAACCAGCGGCCACTTGGTCGAGCTTGGCGTCTACCTCATCGGCGCGGGCGATTGCGCCTGGCTGGAAGCGCTGCGCGCCATCGCTGTTATCGTAATATTGGCTAGCCACGGCGTAACCTCCTATCGCTGTAAGTCAGGTCGTACCCCAGGATTTCATGGGGTGGGCTAATGCTGCTGGAGTAGATGGCAAAGTTGATTGACGTGCCGCTGCCGGTAATGTCGTGAGCTTCCTGGCCGACGACCGGTGCCGACCATGCAAACTCGTCCCAGCGGGCCACGTCCCATAGGCCACCGCCTAGCAGGAAGCTGAGCGTTTGGCGTAGGTGCGGCGCGCTTTCAATACCGCCAAAATCGAAGTCGGGTCGGAAGGTAATGTCTGCATTGGAGCCAGAGCGCACGTCCCAGAACACACGCCTAAAGCGTTTTCGCTCAGCGGGCTTGCGTAGGTCGGTATAGGCCAGCGTCAGAAATGCCGAGATGGGGCTTCCCGCAAAGCTGTCGGCGTTATTGCCCAGGCGGTACACTTGGCCGTTAGCGTCACCAAACAGCACCACTTCCTCGCCGCTATCCAGCTCGCCGCTATGCGCGACGACCGGCGCATCAGGAAACAGTACGGTCGTTGCCCCGGTCGGACTCATGTACACGCCGGAGCCGTCATCGAAGAACACGCGGTACTGTGCGCGACGTTTGCTAATCACGCTGCAAACCACGCGATCCGCCCAGCCATCCTCGGTAAACAGCGGCTCTAGCATGGCTCCCGCCTGTAGCGGCTGGAAGTCGCCAAACTGGTCGGTCGCCTGCAGGTTGGTAATGCCACGCTCGGCAATGAAGTAAGGCTGCAGTAGGTTTTGGGCGCTGTAGGGTTTTGCTCCACTGTTAGGAATCGTGATCTTTAGCTGCCAATCGGCCGTGCTTGATCCGTACAGCGTTTTAATACTGTCGCGGCATAAGATGTGGAGCGTACCACCGCGCCCGTTAAGCAAGCCGGTGATAGGTTGCCCGACCCCTATTTCCCCCGCCCCCCCAACGGCGGCGTTCCAGCTATTGGGCTTACCAATAGAGGAGTGCTGCAGGCTGCCCGAAGGAAAGCCGATAAAGAGGTGGTTGGCGTGCAAGGCAATAAACTGCGCGCCGCTTTGAGCAGCGGATAACTCATAGAACGGGCTTGCCAGCTCAGGTATGGCTAGCTCTGTTTCTGCCTCCTCCCCTACCGTAAACCGAACATAGCCAATGCTATTAGGCGCTTGGTCCGATAGGTCGATCTCGGCTTGCGTGGTGTCGTCGCCATTGCCGGTTTTGTCGGTACCAGTGGTCAACGATGCGTCAGCTTTATCAAACACGCCCAGGCCGGTAATGTTGCGGCCCTTGGTGTCGGAAATAATCAACTTGTCATTGGAGGCGATATACACCACGCCAGACGGCAAATTGCCGCGCAGCGCCGATACCACGCCGAGAATGCTTTGGTACTCCACGGACTCGCCTGGACTAGCCAATAGCTGAAACGGCTTGCCTCCACCGACGCCATACAGCGCTCGGCCTTTTTCGGTCGCGGTCAGGTTGCCTTCCACAAACTCATAGCGGCCGTTGTGGCAAGCGCCCACGCTGTCCCAAGTATTGGTGTCGCTGTTGTAGCGGTAGAGCGTGGCGGCGTCTGCGCCGGTGTCTTTTCGCACGGCATAGTAGCGATCAGCAAATGTCACTACGCCTAGCAGTGGGCCTTCCCCGGGCACCACTGGCCCTACGGCGGCATAGCCTGCAATGCGGCGATAGCCTCCGCTCACCGGGCACTCGTAGTTGACGGCATAGAGGCATTGGCCGGGCTTCATTTGCCGAGGCGGTGTGACAAGATCAATGCCACCGCCCAAGGGAATGTAGGCATTTTTGTTCATGCCAGCGCCTCGCCGGTGTTAATCGGGGGTAACTCGGTGGCGGCCACGCGCATCATCACCTCCCGGTAATTAGCGTTCGCCTGCTGCACGACTTCGGGGGCATTCTCGTAAAGCCCGTACTGCAGCATGGCGCGGTAAACAATCGCCATGTGATAGCGCGGCGGCATACGCGGCACATCGTTGTTGTTCTCCAATTCCTGCGGGGTGCGCCAGTATTCAAACAGCAGCGTGCCCGAGGTTTTAGGCGCGGCATTGAGGTGAAGCACACCGTTCGGAGCAATCGCCGCGCATGTGAGGTGGTCGTTAGCGGCATAGCGCAGTTCTTCCCACGGCAATACGCGAATCACTTGGCTGCCGAAACGCAGTGTATCCACTACCCAGGCGTCAAAATCATCGGGTAGTGGGTATTGGATATCTTCGGTGGTCAGCTCCACTTGGCCGAGCGACCAATCAAACCGCCAGCGGCGTTCTAGCTGAATTTCCCGCCACGCAGTTTGCACCCAGCCGATCAGGCGTGCGTATTCCCCCGACTGACCGGCCACGTTGGCAGGGCCGTTCCCGGCTGCGCCAACTTCTTGGCGTAGCCGTTGGCACAATTCCAGGAACGTCATGGCTTACTCCACTTCGCGCACGATCTGGAAGGGGTAGGCCAAGACTTCGGTGCGGCTCATATCCTTAGGGTCGTACTCGTAGCGGTTGGCGTTTTTCAGTACCTCGACCACGGACTCAGGCACGATAACGTTTTTGCCGCGCTGAATGGCCCACATCTTGCCGTTCACACCCACGGGCACCGGCTGCTTATCCTTGCCATCGGTTTGAATGATGATCTCAAAGCGCTTTTCTTTGGTGCTTTCAGTGGTGCTTGGTGCCGTATTCAGCTCTGGTGCCGGCGGCTCGCCTAGTGCTTCACGTAGCTTGTTGCGCAGCGTGTCGTCGCTGGCGTTGTGTGCAAACTTAACGCCTAGGTCGTTGGCGGTTTGCTCCAGCGTGGCGCGGTCCATGGTGTTGACGTTGACTTCTGACATTGCGGTTACCTCACGGTAAGCAGAAATAGAAAGCCCCAGCGGATGCCGGGGCTTGAGGGGTGGTTAGGGGTTACGCCAGCTCAGAAGCAGCGACTTCCAATCGGGCAAGCCATGCTTCGTTAAGCACCTTGGCCACGAAGTAGGTTTTCCAGCCTACGGAGCCACGCTGGCCGAGCGGATCGCCGCCACGCGGGGTATCCGGGTTCAGTACCTTGGGTGTGATCGCGTTCTTGCCTTTCAGCGGCACCAGGCCGTAGGACTCCTTGGCGATGTACACTACGGGGTACACGTCCGCGTTGGTGCCAGTGGTAGACACCATGCTGCCTGCAGTGCCGCCCGCGTCGGCGAACTTGTCCAGCACCGGGGAAAGCACGTAGCGCACGTCCTCCACCTTGCCGATCTCATACGGTAGCGCCTTCATGCTGCCGTACTTCTCGGTGGGCACGAAGCCGACCATGTCGCGAATATCCGCTTCGAGGTCGGTGTGTGCGAACGCGATAAACGCTGCATCAACCGGCTCGGTGGAGTAGTTCGGAGAGCCGCCCACCATGCTGGTGACTTTCTTGGCGCGCTGGGCTTTCAGTGCGCGAGTGATAGCGCGCTGCTTAGCCAGGCTGATCTTGGTGTTCACCGCTGAACGGCTAGAACCGTTGGCGTAGAACACGTTGGTGCCTGCGCGAATAGCGCCCCAGGTCTGCACCTCGACGGTTTCCGCTGCTTGCTCGCCGCACAGCATGGAAGCGTCAGACAGCACCGGGTCTTCGGCCAAGTCGTTGACCACATCGGTGATTTCAACCCAAGCGCCCCACTGCTTGAGCTGTACTTCCACGTCCTCGTACTGCATCTGTTGCGCAGTCGGGGTGACGCCTTCGGCCAGCGGGGTGTCAGGGATGTTGAACGGCACCGGGCGGCGGAACTTCGCCGTATCGGCTTTGTTCTTGGGCATCGGCTTGGACTGGCCGAATTTGGACAGCACCAGAATAGGCTCGGCGTGAGCCAGCATTTCAGCGGCGGCCCAGGCAGCGGTACGCTGCGAGATAGAGCCATAGGTAGTAGTAGTCATTGCGTGTTACCTCACGGTAAGAAGGATTAGCGTTGCCGCGCTTTTTTGGCGGCGTAGTGTTCAAAGGCGGCATCAAAGTCGTCTGGCGTACCCCGTTGTTGAGCGGCCCCTCGGCGGCTCACGGTCTGGGCGTTCGCTAGTCGGCTCTGCCGTTTGTCGTGCTGAGTGGCACGGCTGTTATCGCCCGGCATGTTGCCCTTGTAGAAATCGAGGAGCGCGGATGCGTCATCGGCGCTTTCGCTTCCTGCAAGCTGCTGGATAGCCGGGTTCTGGTTTTGCAGCCATGACTGAAACTCAGGGGCATTGACCACATCACGCCAATCTTCATGCCGGCTTTCGAGGCGGGCATATTCAGACTGAAGTTGTTGCTCATGCGCCTGTTGCTGGATGGGCTGCACTGCGGATTGCAGCTGCTGGAGCTGCTGTTCTAACTGCGCCTGCCGCTGCTGGTCTGCTTTCAGACGAGCTTCGAAGGCGCGGGCCATGTCGGGAAAGTCCTCCTTAAAAGCGTCCCAATCGTCGCTACCCATCTCTTGGGCGGCTTCGTCGCGGCGCTCGTCGTCGGATTTTTCCCGACCATCGGCGTGCTGGGTGTGCTGCTGGCGTTGCTGTAGTTGCTGCTGCAGCTCGTTGATCTGTCGTTGGTACGCGCCCAGGCGGCCGCGCTGGCTGGCCTCAGAGTGCTTGAGCTTCTGGTTCTCCTGCTCAAGCGCGCTCAGGCGCTCACTAATGTCCGGCTCTGGCTCTGGCGGATCTTCTCGCTCTGGCTCCTGGTCGCGGTGGTACTCGTCGCGCTCATCGGGCGCCTTGGTCTTGTCGGCGTACTCGTCAAACGCGCTGTCGAAGTCGTCTTGAGTATCCTGCGGCTCTTTATCAAGCGGCTGGTTCTCGGTGCTCATGTAGCGGTTCTCCCGAACGGCTGTGGCGTCTCACGACGCGGTTGGCCTGCGTGCAGGCAATAAAAAACCCGCTCGGTGGCGGGCTGTTAGATGGAGCAATAAATTAGAAAGCGGCAATCCTTTGGCCTAGGATTTCAGAGTATTGCCACATGATATCATTCTGCACCTTCATCCTTTCTTGCTCTTCAGGATCAAGTGTTTCGAATACCGGGCTGTTTCCAATGAAGTCGCTAAGTGCTTTTGCTTTTTTATCAAGCTCGTTCTTTTCATCTACTACACGCTGCTGATGTGGAAGCATTTTATTGATCTCTCGGCTAGTAATCGGTATCAGGTAGCGGCTCTCGCGTGGGCGTGTCGTCCGCGTTAGCGATCAGGTCATCAATGACGCGAATCTCCCCGCGCAGCTTGTCGTCGTTGGGGCTGCCGTTAATCAGCGACTCAACGCACTGCTGGCGGCGATCCTGCAGCCATTGGGTCACGGCTTGCCAAGTGCCTGAGTGGCGGTCGAGGTTATCCATAGGAATCGTACCCTTGAGCCATGTTGTCACGGCGCGCCATACGGTCGTTCTGCCGCTCGGTAAGCTCGGCGGCTTTCACGTCACGCTGGTTCTGTAGCTGGGCGGCGGTCTTGCGCATTTCTAGCTCTAGCTTCTGGCTTTCCAATCCGGCCTGCTGTTCAAGCTGCGCCAGGGTGAGGCCTTCTTTCAGGGCTAGCTCTAAGCGCGCCTTTTCCTGCTCGCTCTGTAGCTGGGCGGCTTTGTACTGCTGCTCGAACTGCTGCTGTTGCGCCTTGATCTGGCTCTCTTGCTGCCACTGCTGGGCTTTTAGCTCTAACTCCTGCTGGCGTAGCTGTAGCTCCTGCATCTTGATCTGTAGCTCGGGCGGTGGGCCTTCCTGCCCCTGGTTCTGCTGCCGCTGCTCCACTTCCTCGTCGGTGTAGGTCACGGTATCCACCGGCACCTGCAGCGTGCGCAGGATTTCTTTATAAAGCCCCTGCCAGTTGGTCAGCTCAGCAAAGATGGGGTTATTGGCCGCCACTTGGGACAGCATCATCAGCTTCTCTTGCTGCTCCTCGCGGGCAATCAAAACGCTGGTACCCTTGGCCACTACGTCGAAGTCGCCCTTTATCTCGGCGCGGTCGGTGTACATCATGTGGTAGTCGTAGAAGCGGCGAACGGTCGGCACGCTAATACCGTCATCGAAGTTCTTCACGGCGCTGCGCAGCACGATGTTGGAGTTGTTCATCAGCATCTGCATGCCGGTGGCCGTTCTGGCACCGGGACCGCCGCTCATGCCCTCACCCTGCAATAGCACCGGCAAGTTGGTTTCGGTGTCGGCCAGCTCTTGCGCCATGTTGAAGATGGCGGCCATATCGGCCTGGTTGTTCTTGATTTGCACGGACAGGAACGCTTGATCGATGGGCGCGTCGCCGCTGTATTCCCACACCTTGTTACTGCGAACTGTCCAATCACCGTCTTGGGGCGTGACGGTGCGCTTGTTGACCACGATCTGCGGGCCAGCGGACAGCCCAGCGTTATCCATCATCATGCGCCACGCGGCGTTGACGACCTTTTGCGGCTGTCGCATCAGGTACGGTACACCAAAGCCGAAGATGGTGGAGCTATCCTCCTCCCAGTTGAATACCGAATAAGGCAGGTCGTCGGTTTCCAGCGGGTTCAGCGCGGCTTTGATAACGTGGTTGCCCACCATCAGCACGCAGCCGGTGTATTCCACTAACGGGTCATCGTCTACCTCGCAGCCGCACGCTTCCAGCTCCTCTTTATCCAGCGGCCCCCAATACTCCCATAGCTCGTAGCGAGCATCGCTCACCACGGTATCCACGCCGGTAATGGCGCGCATCTCGTCGCGGCGGTCGTGGGAAATGTGGTGGCCGTCTTTATCTTCCAGCGCTCGGCGCAGCTGGGGCAGCATCACGCCGGGCAGGTCGGCCAGGTCGCGCAGCTGCTTACGGTTGAGCAGCTTGCGCTCAAACACGAACTCGGCCTCGCTCATCTTGGCCGCTGACATATCGGGGAAGAAGTCCCAAGGGTCTACACGCTCGACCGCTGGCCGAAACTCCTCTTGAATCTCCATCACGCTCTGGCCTGTGGCCGGGTCGGTCGTCCAGGCGCGGCGGGTGCGGTTCACGATGGCTGGGCCTTTCAGAATGCCAGTGCCCAGGATGCAGGCATCCTCGATCACGTCGCGGGTATGGGCGTTGTAGCGACTCTCTGCGAAGTCATCTTCAATCTGCTGCTGCATTTGCCGTGCCGCTTCGTCGGCAATCGCCTGCGGGTCGGGCTGCTCTGGCTGCATGCCCTGCTCTGGCATCATGCCGGGCTGACCTTGCATTTCCGGCGGCGTGCCTTGTGGCATCATTCCCGGCTGCTGCATATCAGCCTTCATCATGCCCTGTTGTTTGCTCATCGCCGGTACGGGCGTGGGCTTAATGCCGAAATTGGTGTCGTCGTTGGGCAGCAACATATCGCTGAGCCGCGCAATCGCCGCGCGCGTCTTGTTGCGCGTGATATTGACGAACACCTGGCTGCCGCCCTTCTGGCGCATCCGGGCAAGCTGATTTTCTGTGTACTTGCCGTTGTACTGGCGTAAATCTTCCAGCCAGCGGGTTTCGATCTGCTCTTTAGCGGCTACCTGCTCATGGGCCAAGCGGTGCAGCTTGGTGCCCAGCATGTTCAGCTCTTCTTCCTGCTGCTGGCGTAGCGCCTCGCGCTCGTCGGCGTCTAGCTCAACGGGCGCTGTGTCTTGCTCGTCTGCCATCTCGGCAGTCGCGGGGTTTTGCATGCTAGTACCCTGTCGTGTAGTCGCCGGGGGCGCTGCCTGCGCCGGTGTTCTGAACGGGGCGCGTGGTAGCGTGGTGGAGCTTCATCACTAGGTAGCGGGTGGCATCCATCAAGTGGTCGTTCTGCTTCACCACGCGGCCTTTCTCGTCGCGGCGGTACAGCCGGTACTCGCCTAACCAGTGCTGCAGCGTGCTAAACACTTTCAGGCGTCCAGTGCTTAACCGGTCCAGCACTTCCAGCAGCCCAGCCTCCACGCTTTTGTCAGCACGAATGAGGTTCAGGCCTTCGTTCTCGTAAAGCGTCATCACGCGCTTGCCGTCGCTCTGGTTCGTGCCTGCGTAGTCAATGATTCCCGGCATCCAGCTGCCACGCATCTTGATTGCCTTGGCGTGAACGGTCGGCTCGGCCTGCCCTCGGTAGTGTTCGCTGGTCAGGTAGAGAATGTCGGTGTCCCGGTCGAGCGCACCCCATATTGCGGCGGTCTTTTTCCAGCCCACGTCGAGGCCATAAGCACGCGCCCACCAGCCGGGTATCTGAAACGGGTCACAGATAATGTCCTCTTCCGGCACCGGGTAGATCGCACCGCTGCCTAACGTTGGGATGCCGTTCATCCGCGCCTCTAGCTGGTGTGGGCTGATCCCCTTGGCCATATCGTCTATGTCCTCCTGCTTGAGGTGCGGCGCATCTTTCCAGCCCGCTTGTACGACATAGCGACTCAACGCAGACCTACCATGAACTGTGCGCCTGCAATGGTCAGCACATCGCCAGTGCTAGCGTGCGGGTCTACCATGCGCGCCACTTTTATTGACAGCATGCCGCCTTCAATGCCGCGCTCTTTCACTAGGTCAGCAATGCGCTTAGCGGCAGCCGTGGTGCGCTCCTGGTACTTGGTGCTGACACTCGCGGCGAGATATTCACCTTGGATGGGGTCGGTCATTGGATGATGTACTCCTTCTCGCTACCTCCTTGCTCTAGGGTGCCTGCCGCCCAATATGTTTCAGCAATCGGGAAGAGATCCAATGGGTCAAAACCGTGAAAGGTATTGGCTATCTCGGCAAGGTTGATAACGTCACCCTTATTTGCATCTTCAATCACTTCATCCAGGAGCTCTTTGGCATTGGCCGCAGAGTTTTTGCGATGCTCTGTTTTTGCTACGGCATGGCTATCCAGCAACTGCCAGTCGTCCCGAAATATAAAGCTGATCGTGTAATCCATATCGTCGCTTTGGCGCATATCCATCACGCCCCCATCGCGAAGATGCATGTTGATGCTCTTTTTATAGTTGTCCCACTGCCAATAACCGCCCCACTCTGGCAAAGCGATAGCGTGGCCGCGCTTCAAATAACTGTAGGCTGCTTGAAATTTCATACCGGCTCCTGCTCATGCTTGGATTCGAGGAACGACACCACCAGCTCAGTCAGGCCAGACAGCGGCGTAAACGTCATCATCACGATGCCGCGTGTTGTCATCGTGCGGATCAGCGCCTCGTCGTATACGTCTTTGGGTACCTCTTCATCGAGCCAGACAACATCCTGCTCGGTGCCCTGGAAGATGCGCCGCCCCTGGTCATAGCTGCGAAGCATCAAACGGCTAGTGCCGCCGCTGGCGTGGCTGACGTTGATCTCTTCGTACAAGTTGGCCACGCCCCTGGCGGGGGTCGGTTTGCCTAGCTTGTCGCGTGGTATCAGACCGCTGCCAAACTCGTCGGTATTCCATAGCCCGCCGAGTAGCTTGCTCTGGATAATGTCGCGGGTGGTTTGGCTGGTATCGCCTGCAGCCAGTGCGGTGATTGGCTTGTCGAACGTGCGGCCTTCCCACCAGTGCGGGTACTCGCCGGTGAGGTGGTAAGTCATCTCGCCGCCACCGGCAATCGTCTTGCCTACGCGGTTACCGGCCATGAATAATCTTTCTTTGTGCTGCTTACCTGCCCGGAAGAACTCTAGGTGCTTGCCGTACAGCTCCCGCCTATACGGGCCTTCATCGGGGAATAGTTCGCGTATCAGGTTGTAGCGTTTGCGCCTCGCCTTTTCTTCCAGCGCTGCCAGTAGCGCCAAGCGGGCAGCGCGGTTATCACTGCTCACCGCCCACCTGCTGCGTTAGCTTGGCAATGCGGGCTTCTAGCTCGGTGTCGGTCAGCTCAGCTTCCGGCGCCTTGTCGTCGCCCTCTTTCAGGTCGAGGCCGTAGTTCTGGCGCTCTAGCTTCACCACGCGCTCTAGCGCCTGTGTGCCAAAGCCTAGACACTTGCCGACATAATCCAGCGACACGTCTACCTCGGTTGGGCCGTCTTTCGTCTCAACCGTTATCGTGTCTTTCGCCACCTGCCCTTCCAGAATCTCGGCATAGCGGTTGGTAATGCCTCGCCAGCGCTCTAGCGTGGTGCGGTGCCCTTTGACTACAGCAGCATTCTCATTCGCCGCAAACTCAATGATGGCGTCATCCTGCTCAGCCATCGCCGCCTGGGCTTCGGGTGGCAGTGAGACGCGGGTAATCTTCTCTTGAGTGCGCTCGCGCACGCGCCCGCTAAGGTCTTTTGTCCAGCCGTACTTCTTGGCGCGGCGGCTGATATTCGAGCGGTTCACGCCATGCCGCGCTTCCAGCTGAGCCAGCGAAAAGCGACCGGTGCGATATTCCCGCTCGATCAGCTCCCAATCGTGTCGTTTCGCCATAAAAAAACGCCGCCATTGCTGGCAGCGCCCTCATAGAATAGGTGCCGGACGCTTCACAGCGTGCGGCGGGGGTGGCGGTGCCTTCACGGCATGGCCTACATGGCGGCGCTTCACAGCGCGACCGGTGCGACGCTTCACAGCGTGGCGTGTCGCCTCACGGCGAGAGGGTTGCTTCGGTATAGCCGTCGTCAAACACATGCTTGGGTGACCATGACTCGTAGTGGTCGACGGTATCCTTGTTGTAAATCACTAGGTAGCCGGGGTCGTCGGGGAAGCCATCGCTGGATGGCTTGGCCATCTTGCTGTGATTGCTCTTTGCAACATGGCGTGAGTATTCGCCGCGACTCATCGGCTCGGCGTGAACTTGCTTGTGGGATTGATAAAGCTTCATGGCTTAGCTCCCGCCTCTAATATTGCCCTGCTGCTCGTGCAGCCGCTGACGCAGCAAGTAACCCTCTAGCTGCCAGACTTGTTCACGAGCCTCGTTATAAGCCTCCTGCTTGCCGCGATCCCAGTCATGCTGTTTAGGGTCGATTGCGCCATAGTTAGTACCAACAAGCTTGGTGCCATTGCGCAGAGTCAGGCAGCACACCGTGACGGTTGTGCCAGGAAATACATGGTAGGAGCCAGCAATAATCATGTCGTCGATGTGTTCGGGCGACAGGCGAGGTGAAGTTAATTGCTTATCTTGAATCTCTTGCTCAATCGCTTGATCGTTCATTTCGACTTCCTCACGAAGTGTTTGCGGTGCTTGTAGTGCCAGTACCCAGACAGCAGGAACACGGCGATAATCCAGCGCAGCCGGAGCCACGCAGATAGGCGTCTATGAATCTTCACCAGCCACCCTTCCCAAAGCGCGATACCGCTGCATGAAATACGTTTGCCACGACCTCGGGCGCGTCGTCATACAGCATCACGGCGCGAAAAGCTGCGTCGGCAAACGTCTTGGTTACCTGGTGGTAGAGGTGACTGTAAAACCAATCGTGTAGTGCGCTGGCTTCCCATGCCGGTGCAAACGATGGCGGGAAAAGCCACCATAGCCACCACGGTATTGAGCTGCCGTTGAAAATGTAGCCAGCGGGTACACAGAACCAAACGCCGTCGATGCACACCCACCAATCTCGCACGACCATCCACTTTGTAGCGCGCCCCTTTAGCCAGGGCGTCTTAACGCCTTTAGGCGCTCGCTCAGTCCGCAAGCGCTCGGGAATATAAATCCGCATCCAGCGCCTCCAGTAGATCAACGCAAACGCCATTAGGCGGCAGCGGCACGCCTGCACGGTGCATCACTGCCAGCGTGATAGCCCGCTTGTACGGGTCGGCGGTGTCGCAGTAGCGCGACTGCAGCTCAAGCGTGGTGCCGGTGAGGTCGCCCACCTGATAGCCGTCATCTAGCGGCGTCTCAATGCTCGCGCAGCCAGCCAATGCCAACAGCGAAGCAACGGTGATAGCGTTACGCATCGTGATCTCCTACGCGGGCAGCCACGACCATGAACAGAATCGTGAAGGCTTGAAGGACATGATCGGGCACGGCAACACCGGTCAAACTGAGTAGCCAAGCGGCGACAATGGCAGCAGCGCCGCCAACGGTTTCAGCACTGCGGCGCGTCTTGGGTCCTGCTTTCACAGTCCACCCTCCAGCGCTGACACGCGGCTGTTCAGGTTGTCGATGCGGGTTTCAATCTGATCAAGCTCGCGGCGGGCGTCGGTAGCTCGGTAGTAGGTGTCACCCCAGCTTTTGAGCTCTTGGCGTAACTCTTGAAGCATCAGACCTTGAGTAGTCAGTCGCTCTTCGAGAACAACCGATTGCTGGCCGAGCTTCACAAGCTGGGTACCGGCCCAAATAATCAGTGCCACCAGCAGCACTTGGATTCCTGTCTGCATATGCCGCTCAAATACGGAGGGTTTCACGTCGCGCTCCTGAGGCATTACGCCGCCTCCCATTACCAGCGTGCCGGGCCATGGGAACGCGTATCGACGTGGGTAAACGTCGCGTAGCGCCCCAGGCTGGCGGTGCGAAAGTTGGCGGCTAGCCAGTCGTACACGTCGCTAGGCTCTACGCCCTGAACGCGGATATCTGCAGCGCGGCCTAGTGTGTGCTGGCTGTTAGGGGCACCGCCTACCTTGGCGTTGTAGTCAGGACAGCGGCAGCCACTATTGATAATCACGGGCTGGCAGAAGTGAGTGCGGACCGCTTCAAGAACTGAGAGCGTGTTTGTATCCACGGTATCGAAGCCGCAACCGCAGTTGCAGGCGAACTCGGTGCGGTGAAAGTGGGTGCTGATCTTGTTGGTCATAGTAGGTACCTGCTGTCTCACGACAGTAGAAACAGAAAAGCCTCGTATGAGAACGAGGCTTCGGTGGAAGTTCAATCAAATTCAGCTGTTCATTCCGGTGCCACTTTTAACCCCTTCCCACCCTAGCTTGATGCCTGCAAGAAGGACGTTTGAAGTAACATCTCGCACACTGTCCCATGCCCCGGCCTCAACGTGCTGAGCAAGCTTGCGGCCCAGTTTTTCGCTTGAGTTATCCAGCGCCTCAACGCCCAAAATATAAAAGCCATTTTGAGTTAAGGTCACACTTCCAGGATCTACGAAATGTGATCTCGAACGCAAATAGCCTTCATCAACCAGCCAGCGGCTGGTGCTTACTACGAAGTCTAGAGTTTCTCTATGCTCTGGATCCTCATATTCTACCTGGCCATAGGCATCTGGTTTAGACTGTCTAAACTCTCGGTCAAGCAGCGTTTCGCATATGGCTTTATCATCCAAAGAAACCGCTCGCGGGAAAGCTGCTAGAGCTTGATTGAAAATCAAACCAGCACAGAGCCGGAAGTCCTCTATATTATTTTTCGGCACTCGCAGGGCCTCATAGCAAAACGCCCCGGCAAAGCCGAGGCGCAGAATTGGATAGTGGGATTAGCTTAGCTATTTCAGGCACACTGTGCAAGACATGTAACTGAACCAAACCCACAAAATCTTATTAGCAGTCAGGCAAGTTATCCAAATTATTAGCGGATGATGCGTCAGCTGAGGTCCTTAGGTGTTTTTTAGACCCCACGGTCACTACGTGAATATCTGCACGGTTTCCCGCTTTATCCTTCACGTAGTAAGTGTTGAAGCCCATCTCAATATCCCTGATAGCGTCTGCTTTGCTACGTGGAGACCACCACTCACCCGACTTACAAAGCTTAGTGATATCACCATCTGTGTCTTTGCCAGTGGCAGTGACTTGACGATCGGTCATCCTGGTTCCCCTTCCTCTCGTTTTAAGTATCCTGCGAGGTCAGGAAACAACAAGATGCTACCCGCTATCAATACGACCCACGTTGTAGGTTAAAGCCTACACTGAAACCCCTACGGGCACTTATAAAGCTATTAATCACAATACATAAAGTAAAAACCCTACTGCAAACCAGTAGGGTTAGAGTTAGTAGCAAAACACTACTTAATTAAATTCTGTTCCGTGACAACTAGGGCAAGGCGGCAACGTATCAGAGTGGTCATCTAATGTGACTTGCTCGCCACACCTTTTGCAAGTGTATGTACCTTTGCCGGGCTTTTCACCAGTAGTAGGCATACATGCTGCTCCTCTTTTTGAGTTATTTACCCTGAAGGGTTCTTTTAACCTAGACCACAAAAATTGAACCAGCAAGCGTATAAGGCATAGCGTTAACGTAAAGCCGAGGAAAGCGTTGAAGTAAGGTTAAAGGAAATTAGTGCAACCACAAACCACAGGTTTTGAACTTCATCATCGTAAATGGTTGACTTCCAGCCCCAAATGAAACATAAATACCCACAGCCACCTCCGAACACATGAGCAAAGCTCTATGGGGGACCGATAGGTGCGGCTCTTCAATTAAAAGCTCAACCATATCCTTTGATTTCCAGTGGGAAACGAGGCATCTGGTTGCAAGTGTTCTGCAGCATTAGCCCTCATAACCGCATTTTTAGCGGCCCGCTGATCTAGAATCAGGAGATGGCAATGAGTTCTTTTTTCCTCAAAAATGGATCCCCTGTCGCGAATGGGGTTGACATAAAGCGCGCTGCACGCAAGTACGCGGCATTACTTTATGAGTTATATGGTCTCAAGATATCCAAGGATCAGGCACTAGACCACATATCGTCGATCAATGGTGCCAGAAATTATCATGACCTTCTCAAGAAAGCCTCAGATCCGGATATAAGCTCATGGGATGCTTCGGCTCTTCAAAACCATGTTTGGCGTGAAGCTATATCAGGTGGTAGCCGTTTCCCCGCTCGACTACCACGCGGTTTCGGAAAGGGTTGGCAAACTAGAGCTGTTGAACTATTCGACAAAGCAGCATCTCTTAGGACCCCCTCGAAGCTTGAGTTCATCGCTCTGGTCGGTGGTGAGGGATCTGGCAAAACGCTCTTGTCTAATCACTTGGCAAAAACGTTGTCAGGAAAAAATGTTGATATTTGTCTATCTCTCAACACAGGCATGGGTTACGAATATCAAATTGGATCGGTCCTTATCTACGACCAGCCTGCTCCATCTAGCGCACCTGCACCGCGTCAGAACACACTAGCAGCCTATAAGCATGAGCGATACAAGTCGTATGCCCCTCGAATTCCTAGAGATGAGCCCTACGATGACGTTCGACAATGGGTGAAAAACAATCCTCATGTGCATTTCGTAGTGTGTTTTGCGAGCGTGAACGATGCAGTCGATGCTCTTGAGAACTCTAGAATCCTAATGAATATGCAAGGTATAAAGCATTCAGCAGAGCTCAACTGGTACCGTGCCCATGTCATCAACCTTGATGACATGACTCTCAAAAGCTACAACGGGCCAGGATTCGACATAGAGCAAGGGCAATATGAGAAGTACCTAAATATCTAAGCCGCTCCGCCCCCTCCACTGCCGGAGGGGGCGTGTAGGAATGTCTCATGATTTTTTCAAGCTGCCCGGTTTATCAATAATGCTACCGGTGCCAGTGCATCACACTCCCAACGATCTAACGTATCCAGCAGTCGCTCCCACACCCCCCTCCAGCAGGTTCGCCCATGTGCTGACCAGCGGCGCACATCGATTTCCTCGCCATGCTCCTGGTCAATCCAAGTAGCAATGCGCCTCGGGCTCTGCAGCCCCGGCCGGTTGTACGGGTAAGTGGTCTCTGCGTGATGGTGGATAGCAGCCGACACAATCCAGCGCAGTTGCCGTGCCGCCTCTGCCGGTGGCCATTCTGCTTGTCCCTGCCCGGGCAACCGCATCTGCATTCCAACGTGCATCAGTGCCGTGTGTATCCACTCCCGATCCTCTGCCAGCTCGTCGCGTGTGAACGGCCCAAAGCAATAGCGGGCTAACGCCTGCAGGTGTTGCGGCTGGCTCTCCACCGCGCTGATCACTTGGCCAGCTTCCAGACCGTGCACGATGCGCCAATCGTTATCAGGGCTGGCACCCTCATTGCTCGACTTCGACACATCCTCAAGTGCGGTTCGCATTTCGGATAAGCGGCGCTCGCTGTTCGCCACTGCCCGCTTGAGCTCATCGAGGTTGTTATCAAATGGCCCGGCATTGCTAAGCGCCTTCACGTTCCGCTTATGCTCTGCCATCAAGCTACGCAGCTTTGCCCCGTTATCGCCTACGCGCTCCCGTATCCGCTTGAGGTTGTCGAACAGGTCAGCGATAGGGCTGTTACCGCGGCGCGTGTGATACGCGTCAAAGATCATCTGTCGTGCTGAGATATATCGCATCACTTCCCCCTACCGTTGCGTTTTCGTTGCGATATTGCGCAACTGTTGCGTTTTGTTGCCTTTCGCGTTGCGATTTCTTCTTTAACTGCTTCATCCCAAAGGGCTTTTATTCGCTCTTCTGTTGCGTGTGGGAAATGCTTTAGCCACTTCTGGTGTACAGCTCTTCTTTGATCTCCCGGTACCGCTAGCATCTGCCGAGCCACAAACATGGCTTCCCGCTCTTGGGCCCACGCGTACCATTCAGGTGAGTAGCCGTTCTCGCCGCCCAGCTTGCGGCCATCAGGCCATTGGGTTGGGCGCTCAATCACGCTGCTATCTCCTCAACCAGCCAGCCGCCGCCGTGCTTCTTCGCTCTGGGAAACGCCACCTTGAACCGGAACGGGTACATCTCAGCGGCTACCTTCATCTTGACCTTGGCATCCTCGGTAAAGACGCCCGGGCCACCCTTCGTATCGTGCAGCTCCATCACGCCGTCCCGATCCATAACGGCGAAGTCCACGGTGAGGAAGGTCTTGTCTGCTAGGCGTAGCTTGATGCCGTCAAAGCGGTACCACTGGATATCACCCGCCCGCTTCAGCGTTTCCAGGTGCTGTGCATAGGCCGCCTCGGTCTTGTTCATCTGGCCCGCTTTGAGGCGCCCGAGCGCGGCCAGCCGCTTGTTGTTGTGCATCATGGTTGGTCGTTCTCCTGCCAGTGGTCTCGGTACTCCAAGGGCTCCCCCTGACAGTCGTAACCGTGCGTGAGGTAGAGTCCCAGGCCAGTCAGGAACAGTGCACCGGCCACGATCAGGCCAACTAGAATCCATGGGCTCATTACTTCACCGCCTTAACCAGGCCGCGCCTGGCGAGTTGGTCGAGTGTCAGCACGATGGCCTCGTTCATCCGCGCCCGGCGCTCTTCGCGGCTCAGGCTCCTGCCATTGTCGATCTCTGCATGACACGCCGGGCACAACGCGGCAGTGAGTGCATCACTCGCCTTTTGCCCTCGGCCACGGTGCTGGTTGCTATGGGCAGCTTGGATGCCCCAGGCGCCGCACAACACGCAGTTCTCAATCTCATGCACGTTGCTGAGCCACTGAGGGCTACGGTGCGGTTTGGTGGGCAGGTAGCACTCATTGGGAAGCATCACGCCACCTCCTTGTACTCATCCGGCTTATAGCCACGCAGGTTGGGATCGGTCAGCCGCATGCCCAAGCTGGTGAAGTGCTGGTATACGGCATCCAGGTAGCGGGTCTTCTGGTCTTTGCTCATCAAACGGGTACAGGGGAAGTCCAACGGCTCCTGCATCAACTCCAGCTTGGCCTCATACGGAAGCGGCTTAACGATGCGGTCGTACTTCTCTTTGAACTCGGGCAGCTCCCAGCGCAGGATCGGTACCGCGAAGTGCAGCTTGCAGAAGCCGCGGTACTCCTCGGCGGTGTGGTCGCCTTGGGCTTCTGCCTCAAGGAGCCATTTGCGTTGGAGCTTGTTCTGGTCGGTGCTGCGCTTTACTTGGCGTTTACGCACCACGATTTCCACGTCACCCCATAGCTGGATAGCGTCGGTGATAACCTTAGGCAGCTTGGCAGCGGTGGCCAGCGCCTCTTGAATGGTGCTGGCCCGGGAGACGAACGGCTTGTTGGCTGGCTTGGTCATGATCCACCTCGCAACATGCCTTTGAGCATGGCAATACCCTGCTCTCCACTCATGCGCCGGCCGAATTGCTCCTCTGCCTGGGCAGCTACCTGCTCAAGACCGTCACGCTCTGCCCGTTGAGCCGCCGTCAGTTGGCCGTCATGGCCCACTAGCCCACGCGCCTCGACTGATCCCCCAGCCATTACCCGGTTAACGATGGCCCGGTACTGCTTGCCAAAGGTCCCGCGCAACGCACGAATCCGGCTTTCGCTGGTGGCTGCAGCAAGATCAAACCAGCCTGTCGCCCTACCCGCCTCGCGCACGGCACCATGAGTCCAGCGATGGCCTGCCGGATTTTGTGCGTGCTTGATGGCTTCATCGAACGCAAGCTCCACGCTAGGCATCCCAAAGTCCTCCGGTTGCGGTTTCAAGCTCGCAATCAGGCGTGCCACACTCGGCGGCCACTCGCTGCCCTCGCCCTTGATCCGCTCCAGCGCTGCATCCAGGCTCTGCTGTGTCGGCAGCACCGACCACTTCGTCATCGATATACCCACTTCCCGCTTCGCCAGCTTCACCATGTCCGGCGTCGAAAATGCACTCCGCCATGTCCTCGGATAGATCGCTTCCAGCCGTGTGAACGCCCGGTTGACCAGCTCCCAAATCTCCTGATTCCTCGTCGGGGAAGAGCCCTTCGATCCAGCTTGTGTCGTTGGGGTCGGAGAGCATTGCTGCGATTTGATCTTGGTTAGCGCGCTTTTCGTCAAATCCTTGGCGGCTGGCATGGCTACCCCCTTTGCGGCGGTTATTGAACTGGATGGCGAGCGCTTTCCACTGCTTGCGTAGCTTGGTCGGGCTCAAGATATTGGATTGCCAGAAGCTGTCCTGGCTGGCCCAGGCAAACAGGCGCTTGATGTGTTCAGGCTCGCGGCCATCCTGTTCGCGCATCAGCCGGAAGGTGTTGGCCCAGCGGGTAAGGTTGCGTTTTTCGCTGCCACCCGGGAGCGCATCGACAATGCCCGCCATCCACTCGGCAAGCTCATGGTCGATAGGCTCGCCCCATAGGCGACGCTTAGCGCTTGAGGTGTTTGCATCGACGTTCTTACTACCGCTAGGTAGTAAGTTATCTATCTCTCTATTGTGTGTCCCTAAATCGGTGACGCTTGGAGTCACCTTTTTGGTGACACTGTCACCATCTGGAACCCCTTTGCGTTGAGGTGCTTTTTTTTCAGGACGAGAACTAAAATCCCATTCGCTGTAGTGCTTGTTGACCCCAATTTTTCTTCCGTCCGGAGAAAGCTTTAATACCTTCATCGCAAGCAGTTGAAGCTTGGCGGGGTTAACCTTTTGGCGCGGAATGCCAGTATCGGCAGCCAGCTGCGTATCAGCTATGTCGTCCATGGTTTTGTTAAAGCCATAGGTCCGGACAATAATGGCGTGTACGATCCTCAAGTGTGTTGCTGTACCAGGGAACGTATGGCGATTATTAATCACCCTGTACAGCTCATCAGCTATTCGCGTATAGCCATCTTCCACTTGTGGCCCCCTGCCAGAGCGTTCTGGCTCCGGCCTATCGACGTCTTCTCGACGTGGAAACTGGAAAATCTCAGCGGTATTAGTCATAATGAACTCGTTATGAATGTGTGAAAGCCCGGCCGCTCCCCAGCGATTTGCCGGGCTTTTGCGTTTCTGTCCTAGCCCTATCAGGGCCGCTTTCCTTCCTACCGCCCTATCAACTCGCTATGCTTGGCTGTGCCAGGGCTGTCACCCCTGGTTGTCGCCAATGACACGGCGGCTAAAGGGCACCGCAACCCGGAGCGCCTCGACTCCCTTGGCTCCTGGCCGCTCGTCTGCGGCGAGCCGCTAGCAAGCCCAGGGAATCCCAGGGTTAACCGCTGCGATGCCTGCTCGCTGATCCCTCGTTGCTAGCGCGATATCAGCAAGCGCTTGGCAAGGCGCTATACAAAACCAGGTCTTCCATGACCTGAGGCCTCAGGTCGCTGACCACGGGGATGTAGCCGTGAAAAAGCGCCTGAATCTGGAAGTCAAAATCGATGTGGCTAAAACGATCTCTGCATTAACGGTGCTGATCGTTGTGCTTAGCCGCCTCTGACTTCCTCAAGCCCTGGCCGGGTGGCAGCCCGGTCAGGCACTTCCCTTAAACAGCCCGTAGCGTGCGCTCTCGACGCATGGCATAGAGCTGATCTTTTAACGGTCCCGCGATAGCAATGGCGTGATCGAGCATCACGTCCTCCACCGCCACTCCGCGCTGTGCGGCTTCCTGTTCCACCACGGCTTGATGCTGTGGCGACATTCGCCGGTACGTTCGTGACAGAGCTGCACGATTCACAGTGACTCCTCGGGCCTTGTTCGGCCCTTCTGCTAGGCGCGTAAGCGCTGCATCATTTGCTCAGTGATGCGGTTTTCTATGAGGTGCGCCATGAGCGCTTCCACCATTTCCTGCTGTGCTGTCTGTACGCTCTCGCCTTTGGCTAAGCGGTCGAGCAGCACGTCTTGCCGGAGTTTAATCACCTCCATGCCCACCAGGGCGCACTCCCGAATGGCGTGGGAGATAACGCCCCCGTGGCGCATTTCTGCCGCCTGCTCCAGCGCGAGGTATTCCGAATCCTTGAAGCGAACGCGAGCGGGGTTGTCCAAGTGCTCGCCTTCCGCTTTCCGGGTGGTGGGAATACGGGGTTCACGGTTCAGCATTGCGATTTCCTTCTTACGGTTTGCTGAGTTCGCGGCCTTCACAGGCAGGCGGTTAGGGTTAAGCGGCGATGGCGATAAGCCGCGGGCAAAGCTCGATAGCCTTCACCTTTCCGCTTGTGAGCTTTTCGGCTACCAAAGCATGCACCTCAGAAACACCATGCCGACCAGTGGCCCAGCCAGAAACAGTGCCCTGCTTGACGCCCAGGGCTTCCGCTGTTTTCTGCTGGTTACCAAAGTGCTTGATAAGTTTTTGGACTGGGTTTTCCATAGGTATGCCTAATATAGAAAGGATTACCGATATACTAGATATAGGAATACCTTTTTGCAAGCGTATAGGTTCGCCTATATCTTGCTGGGATATGACTATTGGTGAACGGGTAAAGCGTGCCCGCAAACACGCAGGACTGAATCAGAGGGAATTGGCCAAGGCCATTGGCATTACACAGCCATCTCTCTCTGAACTTGAGCGCGGCGAATCGCGCTCAAGCGCATACCTCGTACAGATTGCATCTGTTTGTGGGGTGGATGCGTCTTGGCTGGCCACCGGCTCAGGGGAAATGCTTACATTTGGTGCCAGGAGCCCTGGTGGTCCGGATGAATTAGAGTTTCACAATACCGAGATTGTCGAAGGTGGCTCCCCCCTCTCTTCTGATGACGTCGAGCTGCCATGCTTCCGTGAAGTCGAATTTTCCGCTGGCGATGGCCGCACCCAGGTAGTTGAAAACGGGGGCCACACCATGCGGTTCCCGCTAGCAAAGCTCGCTGCTCGTAGCGTCTCCCCTGAAAATGCGGCATGCGCGACGGCCACGGGCACTTCAATGATGCCAACGATTGCTGACGGGTCGCCTATTGCTATCGACAAAGGCACCCGGCACATCATCGACGGCAAGATTTACGCGCTCGATCACGGCGGAATGCTTCGCATCAAGCGCCTGTATAAACTGCCGCTTGGCCGGGTTCGGCTGGTATCAGACAACTCTGAAGAGTACCCCGAAGAAATTCATTCACTAATGGGTCCCGATGCTCCCAAGATCATCGGGCGGGTGTTCTGGTGGGAAGTGTTTGATTAAGGGGGGGCTATGTCGCGTAAATTTATCAGCACGTTAGGGGGCTTTTGGTCTGTAAGCGTCAATGGTTATATCTTCCTTCATGATAAGGAGGATTTTCATGAGCTAACTCAATCTGCTAGGGCCAAGTATGACAAAGATGATTGGCTGCAGTTTCTAGTAGCGTTATCGAACCGATCAGTGCTGCCAGATGCTCGCCTCCACGCCGCTATACAAGCTGACGCCATAAAGTCCATTCAGGACTACTTTGAAAAAAATCCCGACTCATTCCCCAGGTATGAGGCTGAAGGCCAGAAGGCCAGAAGGCAGCAGAGATTGCAGAAACTTTTCTTGAAGCATGCACGTCTTGCCCGGCATCTAAAGGGCTTTTCACGAAAGAAAGCATAGTCATAGACGGTTTAGAGTATTGGATATTGCGCGAATATTATGCGCAGAGCCTGACCGAACGGCTGACCAACAAAAAGCGCGAGGCTAAAAAGGTTACTATCGCCCCGATCAACATAGACGGTATAACGGGGAACTCTACGGATTTTAGAATTCGCGTATCCGGCGAGTGGATCAGGATATGCCCCGAAGGCGTCCGAAGGCCTTAACGAAAAAATTAACACGCTAACCCGCCCACTGAGGCGGGTGTTTTTTTGCCTATCAAAAAATATAGGTATTCCTGTTGACTGAATTGAAAGGTATGCCTATATTTAGAGCGCGAACACAGCTCACCGTGTTCAGGCCTTCACAGGCCACGCTCTTTAAAAACAGGATGAGCCTAGCCAGCCGTAGCGGGTGACGCCGCGAGAGTTCGCTAGGAGTACGCCGCCTAGGGCTGTCGAAATTCTGGGAGCGCCGGAAGGCCGCGCTAACTGCGAGAGTGAGACGAATGCCTGCCGCCTGGGCTGAGAATACAGGCGGAATCGAGGAGTGTCCTTGCCGTTCAAAGCGGGACTCATGGACGAGGGCATTCCACCGATGCTCCTGCATCAACTCCCCTGCGCAAGGATGCGCACTCATTACCCGCGCCCAGCGGGCTTTTTTCGGAATGCGGCTGCATCGGCTGCATTCCCGCGCTGCTTTCCTACACACGACTCACAGCACTGGCACTGCGAGAGCCACGAGGCAGCGCGCCCAACACAGGAGGCTTTATGGAAACGCTACCCACTAAGGCAATCACGAAAGGCGAGCTGAATAGCCGCAACGACAAAACGGCAGCCATCCGCTACAGCAAGCGCCGAGTTATTGACCAGCGTATGGCTGACAGGGCGCTGCGCCACCAACTCCGCGAGGTGTGGGATGACCCGCTTCATCTTGCGTGAGCGGTATCGCCACCTAGTAGTCCCCCGCCCCGATCTGGGGCTTTTTTGTAGCCGCAAAAATGCTAAGCGAGCAGCCAAGCGTCGCGGCTATCCCTTTGAACTCATCTTCAAGGTGAAACGACATGCCAACGAGAACGCTTAGCCTCATCGCACTTGCCGCCATCATCGGCGGCATGATCGTGGCCAGTAAGCTGGACGCATCCGATAAAGAGCGGATGCATCGGAAATACTGCCAAGAAGTGGCTGTTTGGGAAGCGGAAAAAGCACGCGGCATTGACCCGCTAGACCGTACCGGTCACCCGGACTACCGGGGTAACGCTGCAGAGGTGTGCCCAGGTATGCGCCCTGCTGAATTCACCCCCTCTTACCCTTACCCATTATTGGTTCAGTTCTGAGGTGCTTTATGAACCGTAATAAGCAAATCCATCTACGCGCCGAATCTCTAAGCGAGTCGATCCATGACGGTGACGCCGAAGGCATTGCGCGTTTTGGCACATACCTGAATGAAGTTGGCGACTTGGCCAGCGCTATCGAAGAGCTGACTGCCACCACCACCATCGCGGATATGGTCGATGCCTATATCCAGTCACCCTCTGGAGAAGCGGTGCTATTTGCTTGGGCTAAGGATGTAGCCGAAGACGAGCTGCTAGGCGAGGAAGAAGACCGCGCAGAAATGGCAGCCAACTGGAGAGCGGCATGAGCGAATGGCGACTCACAGGCAAAGCAGGCTGGGATGAAGAGACTGGCGTGGCGGTTTACTACGTCACCAAAGACAGCACCAGCTTGAACGTCAATGACCACGTTGAGCTAGGCAAACTGCTTGCAGAAGCACAAAACCAAGAGCCAAGCCGCAAAAACTAAAAAGCCCCTTTCGTGCGGCAACACGTCAGGGGCCTGGATCAACGGTAAGAAGATCAATTGGGAGTATAACCCATGAATTCAACGAGCGAAAAACCACGGCTGCGCGTGCCCGCCGTGGGGCGCTATCGCGTTGTCGATAGCACCGACCACTTGGAGCTATGGCGCCAAGTCGATAAGACGCCGACCACAGCAGTTCGCGAAGCCAGCGTAGACGGCCAGCAGATCACCACGCTGGACGCGATGCATGTCATCGAGCTGGCCACCAAAGTCTTTGGCCCTATGGGTATTGGCTGGGGCTATCGCATTGAGGATGAGCGCTTTGACGTGGGCGCTCCAGTGCTAGGTAACAAAGGTGAGCTGATCGCCCATGAGCAAACCCACACGATCCGCTTGGCGCTCTGGTACCGCTGGCAAGGCGACCGCGGCGAAGTCACTCAGTTTGGCCATACCCGCTATGTCTATCGCACCGGTACCGGCAAATGGAAAACAGATGGCGAAGCGCCAAAGAAGTCGATCACTGACGCTATCAAGAAGTGCCTGTCACTGTTGGGCTTCGCGGCAGACGTCTATTACGGCAAGTTCGACAACAAGGACTACACCCAGGCACAGCAAGCGGCTACTCGCATTGCGGTAGCCGAAGACCAGGACGCCGAAATAGAGAAGCTCCGGCAGGATTACGCGGACTGGCTCAAGCGTGAGTGCGACACCCTTCGCCACCAAATCCCCCACCCCAAGAGCATCGAGCTGGCTGCCGGCCGAATGATCGACCGCATTCCAGACAAGGCATCCATGGCCCGCGTCGAGCCCGACAAAGGCAGAGACATGATCATCAAGGCCCGTGATGAAGGTATCGCCCGGGTATACGCCGAGAAGGAAAAGGCTAAGCAACCACAAGAGGTAACGCAAAATGACTAATGCAGCCCCCAAAACCGACTACAAAGGCGAACTGGTAAAGCTGGATGCCGTTGAGCAGGCCCTGGCAGGGCTGCGTGAAAAATACGGCACCGTGCCCGACATGCAAACCAAAGAGGGCTACGACCTTTGCAAGAAAGGCATTAAAGAGCTCACCACCTACCGGACCAGCACCGATAAGCTCCGGAAGGAAATCACGAAGCCGCACCGCGACTTCATCGACCGCGTGAATCAATACGGCAAGGACCTGATTGAAAAGCTAGAAGCCATTGAGAAGCCGCTGAAAGACGCTAAGCAGCACGAAGACGAGCGCGCTGAGCGGGAAAAGCAGCAACGCATCGCCAAGCTGCGTGAGCGCATTCAGGTTGAAATACTCAGCTACAAGGATACTGCCGTTGGGCTCGACTCAAATGCTCTGGCTGAGCTGCATGATGACGCCGTGAACATCAACACGGACGGCTATTTTGACGTGACCAAAGAGGCCGAGGACGCCAAGGCGGAC
Organism: Vreelandella lionensis; assembly: GCF_044543515.1. Taxonomy (NCBI): domain Bacteria; kingdom Pseudomonadati; phylum Pseudomonadota; class Gammaproteobacteria; order Oceanospirillales; family Halomonadaceae; genus Vreelandella; species Vreelandella lionensis. The sequence continues at coordinate 61,038 of NZ_JBITWC010000003.1, forward strand.
GTACTAAAGCACATCAGCGAAATGCACGGCCGCGCCCTTGAGAAAGAGCGCCTGGCAGCCGAGCAAGCCGAAGTGGAAGCCGAGCGCCGCCGCTTGCGCGAGGAAAACGAAAAGCGCGAAGCCGAGCAGAAGGAGCTGGAAGAGCTGCGACGCTTCAAAGCCGAGCAGGAAGCGAAGCGTAACCCCGAGCCTCAGCCACAGCCGAAACCAGAACCTGAGCCAGCTCCCCTGCCCGCTGCTGCTGAGCATAAACCGCTGAACACCAGCCGCCTGAGCGCTGCCGCCCAGCGGCATGAAGCGGAGGTTTTGCGAGGTGGCCAGATGCAAGCACCGGAGCAAGTCACGATCAGCCGCGGCGAATACGACCAGTTGCTCGCGGATCAAGCCAAGCTGCGCGCCCTGGAAGCCATGGGCGTTGATAACTGGTCAGGCTATGAGCAAGCCATGCAGCAGCTAGCCGCTTAAACCTTCCCATTATCTCTGGGGCCGGAAGGCCCCTTTTCTTTATAGCTCACGATGAGGCCTCCCAATGACTCTTACCAGCACCCCAACCACATTTCATATCCATATCCCCGTTCGCGTTCTGCTGAGCTATGGCGACAAGCGCCTCGGGGATATCGTCACGCATCCCGAAGGCGTTGACGGAGCTCGCAAGGAGCTTCGTCAAATGCTCGAAAAGGGCAAGCAAGTCTTGGTATGTGACAGCAGCTGCGACAACCGCAATCCCGACGGTTCATGCGCGGGCCACTCCAGTGCCAAAACGAAAGCCGCTTAACCCTTACCCAACCCTGGGGCCGCTGGCCCCACTACCCCCACCTCCATGAGGTAACTCGCAATGTCACACCCAACCGATGTGACCAAGTTCCTAGAGGACTTGGACGGCGGCGTATTGGCTGAACGCCTGGGTACTGTTCTGAGCCACGCAGCAGCGGCGGCAACGAACAACCCGAAGAAGAAAGCCAAAGTATCGATTGATCTGACAATCGAGAACATTGGCTCCGGCAGCCGGGTCGGCGTGGCTCATAAATTGGGCTTCAAAATTCCGACCGAGCACGGCACTCAGTCGGAAGAACACACCACCGAAACGGTCATGTGCGTGAACACTGGCGGCGAAATGACGCTAGAGCCTAAGAACCAGTTCGACATGATCGGCCACCCCCACCGCGATAAAGACTCGCACCAGGAGAAGCACTAATGTCATTGACTAAAGACGCCCTACAGCACCTTGAAGCAAACCACAAAACCGGTACCGAAGCCGCCGAGGGTCACGCACTGATTGTCGGCGACAACTTCAAGCTGGTGGACATGGAGAAGTACCAGGATAACCGCCGCCGATTCCGTGGCCAGTTCAAAACCAAGGGCTTGCGGGACTTCATTTCTTACGTATCAGCTCGTCAAGCCGATGCCCCGGTATTCATCGATCGCGACGCCATGGCGGCATGTTCCTACCTAGATATCGGCGATAAGACATTGCCTGGTCACTGCGACCACTCCGCTACGCTCAATCTACCCAAGACTCCAGAGTTCAGCGCCTACTTGAACGCTGACGGCAGCACTTTCGGGCAGGAGGAAATGGTCGAGCTGGTCGAAGACTGGGGCCACCTGCTGACGTTTGAGAACAGCAAAGGCGAAGCGCTGGAGCGCGGTAAGGTCATCCATGCGTTTCGCAAGGTCAGCTTGGATGACCTGACAAGCATCGAAAGCGATAAGCAGGAGCATTCTAGCCGTGTGGGCGTGATGAATAGCGTCACCGTGAAGAATGCTGACCGCCTGCCCACGGTGATTTACTGGAAGCTTACACCTTACGAGGGACTGACAGAGCGCTCTCTAGCGATGCGCGTTTCCAGCAAGACCAAAGGCGGGCCATCGTTTGGGCTGCGCGCAATCGCGCTGGACGCGGCCAAGGAAGAGATCGCCGCCGAGTTCGCCAAGCTGGTGACGGACGGCTTACCAGAGAGCGAATGCTTGTTGGGTACCTTCCAGCCCTAACAGCAGCACCCAACCACAGAGGGCCTTCGGGCCCTTTTCCTTTGGAGGTCACATGGCTCAGAAGTTACGCGATATCGCCGTCAAAACGGGCGAATACCAAGACCGTCAATCGGGGCAAATGAAAGGCCGCTGGCAAAATGTCGGCGCTTTGATGAAGAACGACGACGGCAGCGAGTTTATTATCATGCACCGCTGGTTTAACCCAGCAGGGCTACCTAACCCCGAAAACCGCGACAGCGTGGTGATGTCCTGTTTCAAGCCAAACCGGCAGCAAGGCAACGGGCAGACGCCCGCTAACAACGGAGGCTATCAACAGCCGCCTCGCAACCAGAATCCACCTCAAGGTCAATCCGCGCAACAAGGTCAATCGGTGCCCTATGGTGCCCCCGATCCAGCGCAGTACAACGATTTTGATGACGAGATTCCATTCTGAATGACACATCGCGCCTGACCGCACGCACATCGGCTCGGGGTGGCGCGTGGGTTACTTGTACCAATAAGCCAGTGCTGCTGAGATATGCCGCCCTCCTTGGCTCTACCCCGCAAACGTTGGCATGGCGTCAGCGAATGCGGGCCGAGTTGACTGTTAATCAGTAGGCATAGGCAAAGCCGTTTGCCCCACGATACGGGGCTCTATGATTTATTTAAATTCCTCATCTCTTTTTCTAATATCTGGACAATTTTTTTCAGATGGTCGTTTCTTTCATTATCAGGTTTCCCACCGAGCCTATTAGTATTTTCGTATTCCGCCATATCAAAAACAAACTTGTTTTCATATTTATTCCCGTAAATGTCTTCAAATAAAACACTCACATCCACACATGCCTCAAAAACCTCTTTACCAATTTCATGAAAAAGAAAAATATGGCTTTCTATGATCTGACCAATACCTAAATTCTTTATTCCTTTTTTAACAAATCCATGCTCATGAATTCTTTCTACAATCTTTCTCTCAGCATCAAAAGAATTTCCGCGGCCTTCTATTTCAAAACTGACATTGAAGGCTATACCTTTACCTAAGTTCTTAATGATTATAGTTCTATCATTTATAACTCGTCCTTCAGCAAGCTCTACAACCACTAATGGCCTAACACTACTAATCACTTCTTGTTCAATCTGCCTCTGCTGCTGGTTTCTCATCCTCCATGTTTCTATAGCTAAAACCATTGTAAGAATAGCTATAGCCACAGTTGCTCCTGAGGTTGCTACAGAACTATAAAAAACTGCCACACCTTGATCTCTAACAATGCCGCTTAGTATTAAAAAAGCAACCACTGAAACGCCAAAAGCACAGACACAGAAATATAAAAGCGTTCTTAAATAATTCATTCGGCTTCCTTTATAAACAGAAGGTAAATGTAATGTCGCGTACTCATACTATACGTCACTTTCACCTATTCTGCGGTCTAGGTGGCGGCGCCCTTGGCTTCAATCGAGGCCATGCCCGCGTTGGTAACACAGAAGCCAAGTTCCAATGCCTGGGCGGCATCGACGTAGACCCGGGTGCTATCGCTGACTTTCAGCGGCTCACCGGTACCCCCGGCACTGTGCTGGATATGTTCAGCCGCGATCAGTACGAAGCTTTTCATGGTCATGAGCCACCCAACGACTGGAAGGAAGCCACGCCTGCAGACATACAGGCAGCCGCCGACAATCAGCGCCCCAACATCATCTTTCTAAGCGCGCCATGTAAAGGCTTCAGCGGCCTGCTCTCACAGACACGCAGCACCACGCCGAAGTATCAGGCGCTGAACCAACTCACTGTTCGCGGCATGTGGCTTGCCTTGGAAGCGTGGGCAGACGATCCGCCCGAGCTGTTAATTTTCGAGAACGTGCCGCGCATTGCTAGTCGTGGCCGAGAGCTGATGAACAAAATCACCAGCATGCTGCAGCGCTATGGGTACCACGTCGCAGAAACTACCCACGATTGCGGCGAGATCGGCCACTTGGCGCAATCTCGCAAGCGCTTCCTGCTGGTGGCCCGCCACGCCGAGAAAGTACCGCCCTTCCTGTATGAGCCGATCAAGCGACCGCTTCGCGCCGTGGGCGACGTACTTGGTCAAATGCCGTTGCCTGGTGATGAGCTGGCTGGACCTATGCACCGTGTGCCTCGCTTGCAGTGGAAAACATGGGTGCGCCTAGCGTTTGTGGAAGCCGGTAGCGATTGGCGGTCACTGAACAAGCTGGCGGTAGAGGATGGCTACCTAAGTGACTACCTAATCGTGCCCGAATATCGCTCAGGCTACATGGGAGTGAACCAATGGCATGAACCCATGGGCACCGTGGCGGGACGCAGCACACCCACTAATGGCGCGTTTAGCATTGCAGACCCTCGCTTCAACCAATCTGCAAAGTGGAAGGATGGCCAAGCCTACGGCGTGCGACGATGGGATGGCCCTACCGGTGCCATTACGGGCCAGCAGTCGCCCGGGCAAGGCGCTTTTGCTGTCGCTGATCCACGCCGCAAAGGCCCCACTTATGGCAAGTACGCCATCACGCCGTGGGATAAATCAGCGGGTACCGTGATCTCTGGAAGCACAACCGGCCAAGGAGCGTTTGGCGTTGCCGATCCACGCCCGGGGCTAAGCCGGTCGAAAGGTGATCACTATTTGACCGCTGGCCACTACGGCGTTGTGCCGTGGCAATCATCGTGTGGTGCCGTTTCGGCATCCGCTGGCCATGACAACGGCCATTGGTCGGTGGCTGACCCTCGCTTGCCTGAGCCCAACTACAGGCTGGTAGCCGTGATTCGCGCACTCGACGGCACCTGGCACCGCCCCTTTACTACTTTTGAACTGGCCGCCCTTCAGGGGCTAGTGGATCCCTGCGAACACCTGGAACTTGAGGGCTTGAGCGATACCGCTTGGCGTGAGCGTATCGGCAACGCGGTGCCGGCACCTGCGGCTGAAGCTATCGCAGGCGTGATGGGTACCACTCTGCTGCTGGCTTGGTCTGGAGAAACCTTCGCGCTTGGCAGTACGCCCATCTGGGTGCGGAATGTCGCTGCCAGCCTATCGCTGCAACAAACTAGAGACGTATTAAATTAGGCCGCTGTGCAGCGGCTTTTTAATTTTTACTGACCTGTCTTTTAAAATTTCTATTTTGTATATTCTGAAACCAACAGCATCAATAGTTAATTGCAATGGCGAATTTCGATATCGGTGTATTTTTCTCCATCACTAAAGTGATATGAATATATTACAGCACCACCAGAATTAATAAAATCTGCAGTTCCGACTGAAGGATTACAAACACTCCCTCTAGCAACTTGCGTCAGCGCCTGCATGATATCTTGATCCTGCAAACCCATCTCAGCATAAACTTGCTCAAGGTATGAGCGATTGTAGTCATACATCGTATTTAAATAAACGGCGTTATCAGCAGCAAAGACAGTTTGAATTACTGTATTTGAATTGATCCTCATCGGCAGGCTAGGGGCTAACATGGAAGCCATATTTTGAGCTTGCTCACAAATTTGAGTATTTTTTTGTTCACAATAAGCTTGGGCAAATGTATTAGCACTCATAAGCATGCTTGTTAATGAAAACAACGCTGAAAACATTACCTTTTTATTCACGCTCAACAACCTCAATGATTATCTTGTAAAAGTCTTATGCACGGCGAAGTAAAAAATTCACAAGAAGCGATTAGATAAACTAAAAACTTCCCGCTAATGATTAAAACTCCACTCTCGAATAACTATCTAATTAGCAAAGCCGGAACAGCTTGCATTGTCATCATATCAATGACAACTGTGTCGTATCAATTAAAGTTTCGAGGAAATTATAAGCGTGTTCTTCCATTTGATACGAGGAGCAACGAATTTTTATGGCAAAGGCAAGCATCACGCCATCTGCCGCAGTGATTAAAAAGGAGAACCAACAATGGACGACATTACAGTCTCACCGCTGAGCTGGCCTGCGACAAAGCCACGAACCCCAGTAAATAAGCGTAATCAAGGCAGTTTCGGACAGCGCAATAGCAGTGGGTGGAGCCTCAAAGAGCTAACCGTTGCTGAGTCTCGAGACCGAGTGATGCCCGTGCTGGACAAATTTATTCGCCATTGCCAAACATATCGCGTGCCGCCTGACTCCATCAATATCAACACTGACCTAGCTTTGAGAATGAATTCCATAGGGCGCAAAAAGGATGAAGCTATGCGCGAACCGAATTGAGCTAAAAGATCTATCCAACGCCAAGAGAATCGCTGCGAGAGTCCACAAACAACGGCTTATTCCTGATACGCCACGCTGCCGATTATCGACCAGGTTATTCAAAGACTACAGCCGCCAATGAGCGGTTTTTTATTGCGAGGTGTTTATGAGCGAACTACAGCCATGCCCATTCTGTGGAGGGAAAGCCGAGCTAGTTACCTGTGCTCCAGAATACTGGGTGAGATGCCTAACATGCGGCGCAGGTAGCGATACTACCGCGAGCAGTAAACGGGCTACCGATAATTGGAATCGTCGTCCCAGCCAAGAACCTGAGCATACGGCATGCCCCGAAGGTTACAGCTTGGTGCCCACCAAGATAACGGCAGAGTCTGGTCACAAGTATGCATTGATGGGCGAGTTTTCTGAGTCGGTAACGCTGACTTGTCCTGATTGTGATACAGAGGAGCCGGACGAGCATTGCGAAATTTGTAATGGCCTCGGGGAATACGAGCAATTGGTGGCTATTGAGTGGAACACCATCAAGCGTATTCATGACCGAATAGTTTCTGCGTCCGCTCCACCAGCAGCGCCGTGTTAATTTTTCCCACCGATGAGTAGGCCGCCAACTGGCGGTTTTTTTGTGCCCGCAGGCCCTGCTCGGGCCTCGCTGTCCACCAAGGGAGACGCCATCATGGACCTGTTATTAACGCCAGGTGAGATAGAAACCCTGACTGGCCGCAAGCGAACCAAGGAGCAATGCGCCGCGCTTGATGCCATGGGGGTGCGCTGGAAGATCAACGCCAGCGGCGCGCTGATCATTGGTCGCCGGCATGTAGAGCAAGTGCTGTGCGGTGAGAACGTCAGCCAAACACCAGAAACCAAGCGACCTAATTTTGAGGCCTTACACGCATGACGCAGGAAAACCCAGGCATCCCCCGGGTGTATTGGAAAAGTGGCGCATGGCGCTATAAATGCAACGCCCGCCAGAAGGCGCTGGTGGGCAAAAGCTGGATACGCTTGGGAGAAACAGCCAAAGAAGCCCAAGCCGCCTATGAACAGTGGCTAGAGCGGCTATTCCCCAAGGCGGGCATGGGCCGCATATTCGACCGCTATGAAGCTGAGATCATCCCCGCCAAGCCTGCTGAAGCGACGCGTCGCTCCAACCTGCAGGAGCTTAAGAAGCTGCGCGCTGTGTTTGCCGAGTGCGAGCCAGGCGATATAACGGTACACGACATTTATCGTTATATGGATGCTCGCGGCGTCCAGTCGAAAACACAGGCCAACCATGAGTTGGCTCTGCTCAAGCACATCTTCCGGTACGCCCAGCGCTGGGGAATCGTGGAACACAACCCCGCCGATCCGGTGACCAAGTTCAAGCTCAGGCCACGTGACCGCTATATCACGCACGCAGAGTTCAGCCGCTTTCTAAAATTCACCTCTCCATGGGTACGTCGCTACGCCCTACTGAAATACAAAACCGGACTACGCCAACGTGACCTGCTCACGCTTCGACTGGATCAGCTCACTCCGGACGGCATCGTGTTACGCAGCAGCAAGGCAGGCAAGCAGGCCGTCATTCCCTGGGATGATGAGCTGAAGCGTTTAGTGCAGGAGATAAAGGCCGACAATCTAGGTCGTGGCAAACAAGGCCCCTCGTTGTTCTGCAAGCGGGACGGCATGCCCTACAACAAAGATAAGTTTCATAGCCGCTGGCAGTACGGGATGCGTAAAGCGATGCATGAAGGCCACGTCGAGCGGTTTACCGAGCATGATATCCGAGCCAAGCACGCGACCGATGCCGATGAGCAAGGCTATGACGCCATGACCAATTTGCAGCACAGCGACCGGCGAACGACTGAAGTCTATCTACGTGCTAAGCGAGTGCTAACGGTAAGCACGCTGGGGGCGGGAGAGTTCCTAGAAGATTAGACATTAGTCTATTATGCACTGGTCTGGCTGGAGCAGTATAACGGCAGTTGTTCCCCTCGTTATACTTTCACCTTTTTTCGTGCCTAGAAACGAGAAAAGGGAACCAGCTAAGTAACTGATTCCCTTCATGTTGTGGCGGAGGGACAGGGATTCGAACCCTGGATAGGCTATTAACCTATGCCGGTTTTCAAGACCTACCCTTTCAAGCGCCAGCTATCATAACCCGCTGATCTAAATATCATAACACGCTGGGCGCAGTGTGTACCAAACAACCGATATTCTCAATTTTAGGCAGCTAGACACATTCGAGCGCAGGTCTCTGGCACAATCTAGACACACTACTTTTTTCCAATATCCTAACACCAAGGAACCAAGTAAAGTTAAAACTGTCGGGAGAAAAGCTCTGTTGTGCAGTCGGGTGCCGTCGCCATGGATGACTGCTTAAAAACCCAATAGACGGCAGGTCTGGGCCCCCCATTCCCGACTCTAAAAGAGCCTTGGGGGAGTTGCTGGAGGGTAGCTTTATGCAAACCCAATCAACAACGCGCTCAGAAGGTCTCAATGCCAAGGCAGTAGCATATGCCACATTGTTCGGTGCCTTCATGCTTGCTATGCCAGTATGGCTGGCTATACCGGCAGCAGTGGGCGTTCTATATGTGCTGACAAGAATTTGAACCTTCGCCCCGGGGTGCTTGCACCTTTGGGGCACACCTACTCTTCTAGCCACAAACACTGCAACCCCATTACTCCGCGTCTATATCAGTAAGCCATTGATTGCAGAACGATACCATTGCATTTGATAGCCAGCCGACTCAACCAATTCGCTCTATAAATATCAACAGGTTACACTTGAGTTTTACAATAGATTGAGTGCCCCCCTATGGAGATCACATTTTCACCTGGTCCCGACTGGATTAGCCGAGCTGCAGAAATCGGAACGATAGCAGCAATATTGATTTCCATCGCGGCACTAACTGTTGCGGTAGTGGAGATGCGAAGAAATGGTAAGCAGCTCCAGCAAGAGGCCCGATTCAATTACGCCAAAAGAGCCATGAAGCTACACGACCTATTGATGCTAAATGACGGTCACTTTCTAGAGCTCGACGAACAACTGCCGGTTAAAACAGTTGGCTACACTCAAGTGCACCTTGAAAGAATATTGCCTATCGACTTTGAAAGTGTTCTTCACGAGGCGAAGGTTACACATGCGCTATCCAAAAGCTTTATTGATGATTGCCCTTCCTCTCAGATCTTTGAATACATGTATGTTTTGAAGTCATGTAAAGACAATTATCTTGAGCAAGCACGGCGCCCGCCAGCTGCCCGAGATCCTTGGTTTGTGAGCAGACTAATAAGCATGCACGCTGCTGATCAAAAGCATTATGAAATTGCCTCGTCATTAGGAGTAAACCAACCTTACAGGCATCTTCGCCAAGCACTCTTTGATGAAATCGAAAGGGCCTACCAAATTTAATAAGGCACACAAGCAGCGGATTTTGAATCCGCTGCCGCGATTATCAAAGGCCGCGCTTGCACAAGGCTTTGTCGCACAATCAACCGCTTAGCGGTTTACACCTGTTACACACAGCGCATTGGCCGCATGCAGTTTGCGACCAAAACGCGACCATCCCCCATCCCACTCCGCTAGACGGCTTGGGTATGCACTGGCTATACTCGCCCAAATAACTGTACAAATAACCAGTCAAAGAGAGGCGATGATGTCAGAGAAAACCTACGCGGCTTTGGTCGAGCGCGTTAAGCGGAAGATCAATTCACCCGCTGCTCAATCTGAGAACTGCACCGAGATCCAGCGTCAGCCGGACGACGCGGCAGAGGATTGGGCGCGGCTGCTGGCCGATCTCGGCACCGTTGAGAACGTCACCATGGTGCCGCTTGACGAGACCGCCGAGCATGTCAGGATACGGTGGAACCCCGCCGAAGCGATGTAATGTCATGGATGAACGTTATCGCGCCACTGTGTGGCGAAAGAAACTAGAGCGCGGCCGCAATGGATGGCGGCGCTTTACCTCCGCTTCACTACCGCGCTGTGTGATTGAGTTCCATATCATCCACAAAGGCTATCTCTACAGTGGAAGACACGGCACGTTTAGTTTTGATCCAGAGGAAGGACGCACACCTGGCACTGCGGCTTATGTGCTGAATCGAAGGGATTTAATGACAGAAGGCGTTTGGCGCATGGCGCGAAACCCGGATGGGGAGTGGGGAATGGTTCGCCGTCCTTGGCCGCTCACCTAAACAGCTACGCTCAACGGCAGGTCGTAATACAAATCGCTACTGCCGCCGCGTATCTTTTGCTCTTTGAAGTAGTCAAGCACCTTGCTGGGCGTTTCCGCTCTTACAAAAACGCCTTCTCTCTCAACTAGCGTGATGCATACATGAAGCTTTCTGTCATCTAGGCGGTTGCGCAAGTAAAAACTGTCTGAACCGTCAGGGTCATACCTTCTGGTTCCCTCTAAAATAAACGTGCGCACTTGCCCCCACCAGGAAACCCGCTCAGGGCCGTATTGCTGGAGGTAATCAGACATGCCTTGCTCAACAGTGGGTCCGGTTGAGGAGAAGACAAGCAGCAGCCCCCTTTCGCCGTCTTCAGCGAAGCTGACAATGTCCGGTAGCAATATATTAAATGGCTTGGTGACGCCAACCTGAGAGAGCCAGCTGCCCGAAAAACCTCCTGACGCAGCAAGGCTCATGGCAGGATGGTAGCGAATCCACTCAGCGTAGTATTGGTAGGAAGAGTTCGTATAAAGGTGCTCGCTGATTCTGGATACATCAATCGAGACGCCTGCTATCGTAAACATCTCTGAAACAGACGCAAATGGTGTGTCGGTCTGGCCCCAAATGACACTTGCGACTTCAGCGCCTTCAGCACCATCAGAATAGGGCCTTTCAGGATAACCCGGCCAACCAACAAAGCCCCCCGAAAACCCTGTGTAATTAGCAGTGAAATCGCTATTTACAGTAGCTTCGTATCTTACATCTATCTGTCTACCCAAGTGCCTCACTGTGCCCACGACGCTACATGAATGCTGGCAGGTGATGACTTCTGTACTGTCGTAAAAAAACTCACTTCCAAGGTCTTCAGTCACCACATAAGTGGCTGACCAGCTATCCGCATGGGAGACGGTGACAGTTAGCGCGGCATTATCTTTATTGACGCTTTCGGTAATCTGGTAGCTGCCCCCATTGATGGGCATTCCAAGCAGCGAGGGGGTTGTCCACTCCTCCTGGTAATAAGTGTTAGTCAGATACTCCGCGCTAGGCTTATCCCACACCTCATCAGAGATCGTGATGTAGTCCAAAGCGCTGCACATCTTCGGCGCACTCTCAAACCCCACCACCGTTGGCCCATTGATATTACCGGCGAACGCTACCAGCACCTTATCGCCCTGCTCAAATGCCGCGCCGTTGCAGTCCATGTAGAGGATCGGCACGCCGCTGTAGCTTGAACGGGCGTTGACACTGAGCGCCTGCTGGCTGCTGGTGGCGGCATCTAGCGTGATCGAGCAGGTATCACCGTCAATGCTGGTGATGGTGGCGGTGCGGTAGGTGGGGCGCCATTTTTGCCAGCCGGGTAGCATTGCGAGGTTGTAGAACGTGGCAGCGGGGGTGCTGGCCAGTGCGGGCTGCATCGCGCCATCGGCGGTGGCGCTCCACTGGTTTGCGCCCTCAAACCCTGGCTTGATGATAACGCTACCGATCTCCCCCGGCACTTCGGCAGTGGCCACTTCGCCGCTTAGGTCATCGGTGTAGTCCGCACACCACGCTTGCATTTGGCGCAGTGGCGGCAGTGAGTTAATGCGCGCTATTAGCGCCTCGTCGGCTTTGATGCGTACCTCTAGGCTGCGCTGCTCTACCCGCAACTTGTCGCGCTCGCCTGCCGTGGTCATCACTTTTTCAGCGGTTTCGGCTAGGTTGATGCTGGATCTGCCCTCCTCGGCCATCTCCTGCTGATACTGGGCAATGGCGGCGTTTTGCTCATTCACGGCGGTGGCGAACGCGCTTTGCGCGGCGTTGATCTGCTGGGTGAGCGCGTTCACCTGAGTTTGTAGCTGAGTGATACGCGCAAGCGCCTGTTGCTTTGCCACTTCGGCACGCTCTCGGGCCTCGATGATCTCTATTGTGTAGCGCCCTTCGCCCAGCGCTTGCAGGATGCGTGCTTTACCCATTGCCCACCTCGATCACTTCCATGGCCGCGCTCACGTCATTGACGAAATACTGGATCTGATCGACTCGAAAAACCGAGCCGTCGCCATCGATGGCGTAGTTGTCCGGCCTCAGCAGTAGATCCACATTACAGCGGATACGGCGCACGCCTTGGTTAGTCGAGCGCGTCTGTATGCCTTGCAAGGCGCGCTCACGCGGGTCGGCTTGCGGGAAATCGCCATAGCCGGAAAGCGTTAGCGTGTAGCGCGTGGGGCCTTCGTCGCTTCGGATTTGCTCCAGCGGCGCTTGGGCGATGGTTTCTAGGCCGTCGAACTCGTCAACGCTGGGGTAGTAGTAGCCGAGCTGCACCTGCATCATCGTGCCGTACTCGAGTAAGGGCAGTACCGTATCACCGGCCGGCACAATCGCCTGCAGGAACGACTTACCCTCACGGCGCATGGTGGCCTGAAACGATGACATCGGCACGCGCAGATCCCCAATCAGCAGCAGGTAGACCTCTACCCGTTCCAACGGGTCGAACAGCGCCCCTTGCGGGCCATCGTCGCAGCCGATAACGATTGTGCCACCGCTGCCGTTAAGTGCCCAGGTGCCCAGCGGCGAGCTATTCAGCACGCTACCGGGCAGCCGTTTGATAATGGGGATGCAATCAATCCCTCCCGCTGGCGGCTGGGCTGCGCCTAAGGCACGGCTATTAAGCGGATCGGTGTTTAGCATTTACACCTCCATGACGTACCCGCGCACCACCACCTTGATTTTGTACGCCGTGCCGGTGCCTGCCGTTACCACCGCAACGCGCAACGCGGTAATGCCATCCGTCACAAGCGGGGTGTGAGTTTCGCGCCCACCCACGGCGGTTTTGGTCACCGGCGTGGCAGCCAAGTAGGCAGCAGGGGTAACGTCATCCGGGCCGATTTGGATCTCTGGCGCGCCGCCTGGGGTATCGGATTCCACCACGACAACATCAAAGGCGTCCGGTAGAAGGATTGCATTAGAAGGTAGCTCAACCGTTGCCAGAGCGGCACCGTCAGTGAGATCTAATGCAACGGTGCCGATCACTACCTGCATAGCGGCTTGGCGAGTGGCCGTAGGCGGCGGGCCAGCAAACTCTCCAGTCTGACGATAAGCCGCAGGCAAATAGCTCACCGCATTTATCGCCAACCCTCCTACTAGACTGGCCTCAGCATCGCGGCCTACAGCAACGCTGTAGGGTGCTAGCCCCTTAGCATCCAAGCCTAAAGCCAAAGCTTCAGGCGATAATCCAGTCGCGCCATTGCCTAACGCAGTAACACCAGGAGGCTGCGCGCTCGCGCCATCACCATAGGCCGTTGATTTTGGGCTGCTGACGACGGCATTACGCCCCACAGCCGTGCCGCCTTCTGCATTGACCTGCGCGCCTTTACCTAGCGCAACCCCTTCATCAGCGCTCACAGACGAATCAATACCAATCGCGATAGAGCGAGCGCCATTAGATGACCCGTGCAGCGCGAGAGAGTCCGTGCCCCCTGCGACGGCATTTTGACCATAAGCCATTGCTCTCAGGCCCGATGCATAACCGCCCAGAATAGCAAGAGACTGATCGCCGTCACTTTGGCTGCCATCACCTATTGCATAACTGCCATCACCTATTGCGATGCCGCCATTCAACGCAAACGACTGGATACCTTGGCTATTACTACCGTCACCGAAAGCCTGGCTTTCCTCGCCGCTAGCCAAGCCACCCATCAGCGCGACCGACTTCAAGCCATACGCTCTTGAATTTAAACCAATGGCAACGCTTAAAATCCCCGCTGCCTCAGAATTAGTACCAACAGCTACCGCCCCAGCTGCAGACGCCAGAGGGCCGACATAGGACTGCCCGCCATCCTCATAAGCAGACCCAAGCGCAAGCGCCCCAGGGAATGAAGATTCAACCACAATCCCCTGCGGCATATTATTCAACTGCGCTGCCGTTAACCGCGCCTCCACCTCATCACCCGCCGTAAACGCGGAAGCCGTTGCGCCTTCCTTGGCGCGCTCGATCGTCACCATCGGCGGTGTGGCAGCCGTGGCATACACCACTTCCCGCTTGGTTTCGTTGCCTTGGCTGTCGACGGCGAACAACGTCAGCGCTATTACATCGGTACTTTCAAGTGCAGTCGCGATAACGTCCGCGCCGGTGGAAAGCTCTACCTCGGTGGCGGCGTCAGTCAACGGGGCGGCGATCTGCGCGGCGAAGTTGTTGATAAATCCAAAGCGCATGGTTACGCCTCCTCGGTGATGAGAATGATGAGTTCTTGGCGACGGTCGACAAACTCGCTGGGGATGCCGATAAAGCAGCCATCAGGAATAGAGAGCGTGACGCTGGCGTGAATCCGCACTAAGCGGCGGGCCTGGTCGACTACCTCACGCGGCAGCCCTAAGAGCGATAGCGTGACCGTGCGGTCGCCAGGGCTGTGGCCTCGGTTGGTAACGGCCACGCCGCCATCGAGCGTGCTAACCCGGCTAACCCTGCGGTTAACATCGCCCAGCGCCGTGCCGTCGAGATACGGCAATAGCATGGCCCCACGCGGGTCGTAGCCACGCGCGGCTAATCCAATGAGATACATAAAGGGGTCTCGCTAAGAGGGCTAAACGGCAGGGTTACAACCCGAGCAGGAACTCGGCACCTTCGGCATTGGCGCGCATCTGCACCTTTTCAATCACCTCCCACATGATCATTTCCAGCGCGGGCTCTAGGCCGTCTGAGCTGATCTTGATCAACCCATCGCCGTTTTGGAGCGCCTGGGTTTTGGCGTTCAGGCTTTTGATTTGGGCGGCAATGAGCTTTTCCTGCTGGTCGGCGGCTTGCTGCTGGATCTCGAGCTGTTGTTCGATGGCGTCGCGGGCAGCGAAGCGATCACCAAAGCTGAGATCTCCCAGAATGCCAAACATGCTAGCGGCCGCATCGGCGGTGGAGCTGATCGTCTCGCTGGTAGCGCTAAGAATCGCCTCCACTTTCTTGGCGTCGGTTTCCATTTTGGCAATCTGGAAATCAACGGCGAACTCCATGTTTTTGATGCGCTCGTTGCTGGCCAGCTCCTCAAGCGCCAGGGTTTGGTCCAACACGGCTTGGCGGGCTTTGAGTATCGCTTCCTCGCTGCTCAGCACTTCGCCGGTCAGCGCTTCTTGGCTATCCGCAGTTTCTGAAAGCTGCCCCTTTAATTCACTCAACGCAGATATTCCGCTATAGAGCTGATCTTCGTCTATTAACCCATTGAGAAAAGCATGATGAAGGCGGTTTGCGGCATCCTCTATCTCACCAACAGAAGCCGTAATGTCTGCGCTACCACTTACAATATGGTAAGCCGCATCCTCCATAGGGCCGGGCAGGTTAGCTAATTGATCAATTAGCGGTATATTTAATCCACTAAATGCGCTCTCAAGGTCGCTACTCGCGTTTGCCACCCCCAGGGCCGCCTCTATCGCCGCGTCGCTAATGCGCTTAACGTCCTCCGCGCTCTCCCCACCAATGCTGCCAGCGGACTCTACCACCTTGACGGCAGCCGCGACCGCTGCCTCAGAAAGCTGGTTGAAATCGGCCTCTGCCTCGCTACCCCAGCCGAAATACTGCTTGATGGTTTCGTAACCGGCAGCGATGTTCTCAACGTTGAAGATGGAGAACTCGTCACCCTGAATATTCTCAATGTCCGCTAGGTCGCTGTTGATCTTTTCAGCCAGCGTGATTGGCTGTTCGTTGAACTCCCGCAAGCGCTCCCGCGCATTAACGAACGCCTCGCCCAGCTCAAAGGCCACTAAGGCCAGGCCAGAGCCCTTGCCAAATTTCTCCATTAAACTGTCAGAGCGGGTAATGGCTTGCGCCAGCACGCCACCGGTGCCCGCCAGGGCGCCTACTGCCGTGGTCAGGCTGCCTATTACTGCCACGGTCGGCCCCACCACCAGGGCAGCGCCACCAATCACACCTAGCCACTGCTGAGTATCACTGTCTAATTCGGTAAACGCCTGAATTACCGGACCCATGACCTCGGCAACGCCTTTGAACACCTCAATCGTCCCGCTAGTGAATTCCGAGAGCGAACGGAAGCCGCTACCCAGCCCTTCAATCACGCCCTGCAGATCTTCGGCGGTGATCTCGACGTTTTCCAGATCGCCAAACAGCGCTTCTAGGCCATCAGAGAACCCGCTGTAATCGGCATTTTCCAGCGCTTCGGGGAGCGCATTTGCCACCTCAAGGGCCAAGCGCTCAATCTGTTTGAGGTGGCCGTTCAGCTCTTCAAACAGCGGATCAAGCTCGCCAGCGGCAACGGCACCATCCATCTGGCGGAATATCTCGCCAATGGCGTTGTTGATGCCGGTCATCTCTGTGAGGAACTTACCGCCAATCGTTCCCGCCATGTTATCGAAGGCGGTAGCGGTGCGTTGCGCCGTGCGCTCTGCGGTCGCCAGCTTAATGGCCACCTCTTCGGCCACGGTACTGGAGTTCTGCATCGCGGCGGCTACGTCGATGTTGCCGCGCTCCAGCGAGCCGAGCACCTCCACCATTTTGGAAGACTGTTCGATGCCGAAGAGCTGTTGGGCCACAAACAACTTCTCAGCGGCTTCCATGTCGCTGGTGGCCGCTGCCACGTCCTTCAGAATCTCGGTACTACTACGCAGCACGCCGTTGGAATCACGTTGAGCAATGCCCAGGCGTTCTAGCGTATCAGTCACCGGCGCGGTGTCGGCCCCTAGCTGCAACAAGCCGGTACGCAGCGCGTTAGCCGCCTCAGGCCCGGAACGGAATACCTCAATCACCGGAATCAGCAGCTCAGCCGTTTCCTCAAAGCTGAGCCCCAGCGTACTGGCGATGGGCGAGAGCATCCCCATGCCCTGAGCCAACTGTTCAACATCGGTGGCGTAGGTGTTGCTCGAAGCGTTCAGCACTTCCAGTAGCTGATTGGCTTCGCTGGCGGGCGCCTTAAAGCCTTTGAGAGCCTGCACCAGAATCTCACTGGATTGCGCAGCTTCAACATCACCGGCAATGACCAAATCTAGCCCATTCTTTACTAGCCCAAGCGACTCTTCAGCGGTAAAACCCGCCTGCTTGTAGTCGGCCATCGACTGAACAAGCAGATCCGACGACACGCCATAGGCGTTGGAAAGCTCGTTCAACTCAGCGGCGTAGCTCTCTGCCGAGCCGTCGCCCTCGCCTAGCGTCTTTTGCAGGTCGGCTAGTGCGGCCTCGAACTTGGTGGCTTCGGAAATCGCCTTCTGCCCAAACGCCACCGCCAGCGCGGCGGCGGCCACTTCTGCCGCCAGAATTGCTTTGGTTACGTTCGCCAGCGGTGCGGCCGCTTGCTCCACCTTGCTGGTGAAATCATCGATCTTGCCGGTGGCGGACGTGATCCCCGCCCCCATCTGGTCCACGCCCTCAAAAATAATGGCGACGGTTTTTTCTAGGTCTGCCATGGCTACCTCTTAACTAGAATGACGCCCACGGGCTATGCCTGGGCAGCGGTGGCCCAGTCATGAAAAGGCCCGCATGGCGGGCCTTGGGGTATTAAGGTGTTACTGCGCTAGTGTGCTTTGTAGGCAGCCGGTGGTTTTGGCGAGCGAGCCAACAAAGTTCTGAATGTGCGTCAGCTTTTCCTCTGCTTTGCGCTGTTGAATGCCGCGCATTTCGCAAAGATGTATGAGGGCTTTTATCTCTTCTTGCACATTGGCAATGCTGCTCACCTGAACAGCCGAACCAGTGCGGGCGGCTTCGTTGAGCTGCGCCAGCAGGCGGCGAAGGTCTGAATGGTGCATCGCATCCATGCCTACTAGCTGGTGGGCTTGCCATTCGTTCCACTGGCGAGCGAGCGGGTAATCGATCACGGCGGCCGCAGGCGCTGGCAGGGTCTGCTTGCCGAGATAGTCGCCTTCGATGATCTTGTGCGTTTCGCGTTCGATGCTGTCTTGCACAAACATCATGGCGCGGTCGATCTGTTCCTGACTGGCTTCTTCAATCGTGCTCACGCCCAGGTAGCCGTTTACCAATTTCCACATACCGGCATAGTCGGCAGCTTCGCCTTGGGCGCTGCGTAGATTGGCTAAGGTACGAACGGCACGATTGAGCGGCTTACGATCTTCCACACTGGTGGGCGCGCGGCCTAACTTCTCTGCCATCCAGTTGAAGGCGTTGATGTAGGCAACTTTGATCTGCGCGGCCTTCTGGCCAGTGAAGCCCATCACCAAAAACATGAAGCCGTCTTTATCCATTTCCACAACGCGAGATTCACGCTTGGCACCCTGGCCCAAATTGACGATTTGAACATCAGCGCAAAAATGCGCGCATGTAAATTCGCTAGGGCAATCAAGGTTATCAATCTTGCGAAGCACGTCGCGGTGACGCTTTCCAAATGCCTCAGCCACTTTCAAAGAAGTGGTTTTTAATGCGCCCTGCACGGCGTGAATGAAGGCTTCTGGCTGGCTGGAGATCTGAGTTGCACTGATAGCTGTCATGGCTGTTAACTCCCGTATCTTTAATGGAGTTCGCCTAATCACTACCACATGATGGAGGCGAACCGTACGCGGGGTGGTAGACCGGAGATACAGGAACCCGGCACACCCGAAGGTGTCCCACGCACGGCCCGCCATAACGGGCACAAAAAAAGCGCCCATTGGCGCTGTGCGCCTGTACCTTGTCGGGCTACCACACCCGAGCCACTGATTTTGCAGCGGCAAGGGAATGTTGGCCCAACTCGGCGCAGGCGTCAAGCTGCGTGTTTATTATGGTGGCGTTGCGGGCGCTTCCCAAGGGGCTTGATTGGCCTGTTTGGAAGTACAGGACTTCACAAAACTCTTTTAGTCAAACACAGTGCTTTGCGCATGAATAAGCCCTCTAAAGGTGAGCTGTTATTACCCAGGAAAAGTAAGCTCATCACCCGAAAACTGCTCTTTAATTTCTACACACCTAAATAGCTCATCATAAGAGCCTGAAGACTCAATAACTGACTCAATGCTACACGTCTGCCTAATAATGAAGGGCAAACTTTCAAACCGCCCATTTAATTCAGCAAATGCTCTTTGCTGGGCTTCCAGGCATTGAGTGCGCGCCTGCTCTTGATCAACACCTAAGCTATCCACCTCAGACGCATAATCGGCACAATATTGCTCGCTATCAAACTCTGGGAGCTTAGCAAATCCATTTGAGAACTCTGCAGCAACAGCAACCTTGTCGGCTTCTTTTAAAGCATTATTCCAGTCAATCAATGGTAACGATTCATCTTGTCCCATCAGCGCCGGGACATATATCCACCCAAAATCAGCATGACTACCCGACTGAGTGAAAGCCCGATACAGATCATCATCACCAACTCTTTCAATCTCGGTAATGAAAATAACAGTTCCAGGCTTTAGGCTCGGTGCCCTTAATGCCTCCTCAAGCCCTCCATTATTGTTTTCAAAAAATGGCGTAGCTGAAGACAACCGAAACCGCGCCAACGCTTGCGCTTCCAGGGGTTGGGTTCTAGCCTTATATGCTTCTACCCTACCACCCCGAATCTTTAGCACTGTTTCTTCAGCGCCAGCTGGGCAGCGTGAATCCTGATACGCCACTTGCCCAGTTGCATTCACGCACTTAATAATATCTGCCTGCGCCGCCAGTGGCAGCGCCAGCAACACTAACCCGCTTGCTATCCCCCGCATCACCTGCCCCTTTGCCTAATCCTCATTTAACCTAACACATTATGTTTGGCTGCGCCCCTCTTGGCGCTGGCCGTAATAAAGGCCCCAAAGATCTAGTTCTAGGTCGGTCAGCATGGCAAGCGGGAACAGGTCAGGCCGGACGCGAAACAGAAATTCGCCCTTCAGGTCGCAGAGTTTGAGGGCGAGCTGGATGCCTGGCTGCCTGAAGAGCGCTTCGGCTTTCCCGGCTCGCTGCCCATGCCGGTGAGCTGGGTAATCTTGGTAGTCAGTTCGTAGAACTCCACGGGGTACGCTTCCGCCAGCTTGACCGCTACTTGATGCGAGCACTCCGGCGCGACACTTCCGATGGTAAGCAGTTCGATTCGGCGCGCTAGGTCGTCAGGTACGCGCTCACTGGTACCGATCAGCTCTTTAATGGCGTCGGTTACCTTCTCCGCTTTATCGGAGTTCAGCGCTTCAATCACGGCGTTCTTGTTGCGGTTGCGGGCGCTGGCTTCGTTCACGCGGGCCAGCTCTTCGCCGGTTAACCCTCGCACGCGCCATACGGGTTTTTCGCCCTCTTTCAGCCCTTTGAACCACTCACGTAAATCCGGTACCGGTACATCTTCCTCACGGCGCTTGAACGATGTGCTGGCGAACTTATTAACGTCAAAATCCATGCTGCCTCCTGCTAGGCACAGTCAAAAGCACCCCGGCGCGTGGCCGGGGTGGATGCGGGCGTTACTCGAAATCCTGAGAGCCTTGCTCAGCCGATACCGTGCACGCCACGTTGACATGATCCCCCGCGGGGAACGTGCGGCCGATGCCGAGAATACCCAGCGTGAGAGAGTGCGGGCTGCGGTTGCGGTCCTGGTAGAAGCGGAACCACAGGCGCTCGTTTTTCAGCTTCACCATCGGGTCGTTGGCCGTGCCATCGCCGTAGTGCGTGAAAGACGCCTGACCCAGCGTGCGCGAAACGCTGCCTAGCGTGCCGTTGTAGATCTGCGTGGAGTTCACAGAATGCGAGGTTTCCGCTGGCACCCACGCGCTGGCACGGGGTAGCTCGGCAAAGATCGGCGTGTAACCGCGCACGCTAACCTTTTTCGCCACGCTGCCGGTGTGAATCTTTGGCAGTTCAGCGACGAAATGCACCTCACCAACCGAGGGGTCAGATTCCCACACGGGGGCGTCGTAACGCTCCTGGTGGAGGCCTACCACTTGATAGATCTGCGTATCAGACACCGGCGCGGCAGCGTCGCTGCTGACACGCACCTGCCCGATCTCGATGCTATCCACCGGGATAAAGGGCGGGCCACCTGCGCTACCCCGCTGCTCGGTAAATGTGCTGCCCTCGGTGCCCGCCACGGCCACCAGCGCACCGCTTGAATCTACGGTGATGGAGGTAATCATGTGGGTAGCGGTAGTGGCGCGCTGAATGGTCACATCCGCGCTGGCCACGTTCACCAAGCCATCCGGCTGAGCGCCTGACGCGGTAGGCATGTAAGCCGTAAGCGCAGCCACGGTGACGTTATCGTTTCCGCTACCGGCACGAATCGCGCCACCGGTCGCCAGCCCCCACGGGCGCACCTCGGCATCGAAGCCCGCGCGGCCGCTCCACGGCGCAAACGTGGCTTCAAACACCATGCCATCGCCGGTGTCGCTCATGTGCTCCCAGTCGTTGAACGTCTGGCCGGACTCATATTCCAATTTGGGGTTATCAGTGATCGCCACGGGCGTTCTCCTGTTCTGTGTGATCAGTTGCGTGGTCAATGGCCCGGCGAACGGGCACGGAAAAGCCCGCACGGTGGCGGGCTTTAAAGGGTGGTGAGGCTGATTTGTGAAACGGCTTACAGGACGACTTGAGCACCATACGCGAACATGGCGTCGGCCTGTTCGTCGGTCAGCTCCAGTTTGGCGATCATGCCCATCACCATCGGGCTAAGCCGCCGCCATTCGCCTGCGCGCTGGTACGCGGTGCGGGTTTGCCAGGGCGTTTCTGGATCGGCCATCATGGTTTCTACTGCCTCAAGGTGCCCGAAATGCTCCAGCGCGGACAAGCCCTGGTAAGGGCTAACAACCATGCGTTCACGCTCGTACTGCAAGCGCGCCTGCTCGCCATCAGCTTGGCTTGCGGGCTCGTCACCGGGGTGTACACGGTCGCCCCAATAGATAGCGCCGTTACTGTCTCGCCAGTAGTTCATGCTCACCTCACGGAGTCTGATAGGCAAAGCGGTAGTTACCCGCGCTCACGGTGCGGAACGTGACCTGATCGTTAAACCATGTGATCTTTACGTCGCTTGGAGATTGAAGTTCCCAGCCTGCTTTTAGATCCACGTTAATGGTCAGGTCACTAATGCTGGCAGCGTCAACTGTTGGGTCTGGCACAGAGAGTGCGTAGGCAAATGCGAGTGCGTCTGGCGTGCCATCTTCGGTACCGGCGAATAGCGGTTCCCACTCCGCCCAAGTGAGCGCGTTAAGCGTGGCGGCGCTCATGCCGCTGGCAAGCAGCGCGTCGGCACTGGCGGTATCTGCTGCTAGCCCGCCGAGTGATACCCACGCGGTACCGCTCCAGGCGTACCAGTCGGTGCCGTTGCGGCTGACGGCGACGCGTACCGTGCCTGCACCTGTTTCGGTGGTGGTTAGGGTGGCGGCGTTGATTTCAGACCATGCGCTGACTGATCGTGGTTGTTCAAAAGCGATTTGGTTGTAGGGTGTGTAAGTGGTAATGATAGTGGTTGGCCCAGATGACACAACGTGCAGTGACTCCATCCCCCCGATAGCAGAGATTGGTATATCTCCCGAGGTGGTAGTCCCTCTGGCAATAATATCTTCAGGTGTGGCGGGTGTGGCAACTTGCGTTAAAGCGCCCCCTGTAGCTGAGTAGTATTGCAGATTACCATCTCTGACAAGAAATGGCTCACCTGATGTGATAGACAGGGAGGTTATTAGATTAAACTGACCCACAACAACACCATACTGAGTGGCAGTGGTGCCTGTAATCACAAGCCTATAATGGGAGTAAGCATTGGTGTTACCAATATCTTCAAACAAATGTGAAACTGCGAATCCTGCCGCAGCTCCGACAACAGTATGCAACGAGACCCATGTTGTTAGGTCATTTGATGCTTCAAGAGTCCAGTCTGTGGGTGAGCTATCTGCTGATGCACTATCCTCACGGCTAACTAACTGATACCCCGTCACTAACTGCGGACTCTCAAATGATACCTGCAACCATTGAGGAGATGAGATTGTTGGCAGTCCATTAGATGCCCAATTACCTAGCGTTGGCTCTCTATCAAATGCCATCCATTTCGCAAATGATGCCGAATAATCAGAGGACGATGAAATGCTTAAATTGCTGGGGGTTGTTGCACTGGTTAGCCTCGGTACTAAATAGTATGAATTTGTATTAGGAAACGGGTCGAGTCCCGGGGGTTCGGTGTATGCTATTGATGAAATAGACAACAACTGACCATCCGCTCTAACTGGCGACGAGTAAAAACTTCCATCTGGAGCTGTGGTGTACGTTTGTCCAGTGTAAGGCGACAAATCCACATCCCAAACCAGCGCCCCCGTCTGCTGATAATCCGTTTCCGAATCTGCGCCAAACGTTTCAATAAAAATGCTCTGGTTAGTCGCAGCCGTACCCTCTTTCAGAGCAAACGCCCCCAAATCAAACGCATACTGAGCGGCAGGCAGCGAAAATACATGCACCTGCCCCGCCGCTGATCCATTTCGCCGCTCAACCGTGAAAGGCCCACCGCTGCCAGGGGAGGCGGCAGGCACCCAGGCACCATCTTTTCGATTATGAGGAATACCATTGATCGGCGCGTCTTCAATGCCTGCGGCGGGCAGCTGGGCGGCAGGTACTTTACCCGAAGCATCCAGCGTGGCCACGCCATCAGCGGTGCCTTTTTCAGTCGCGGGTATAGCGCCTACCTGAGACGCGTTGTAATCGCCCGCTTGCGGGGTGACGTTGCCAGTGCGGCCATTAAAGCTGTTGACCCCGCCTGTTTGCGCGTTGCCTAGCAGCGTCCAGTTGGCGGCAATGCTCGGGGCTGAGTCGGCATCCAGGCCCCAGGCGTCTCCGGTGTCTGACTGGTAGGCGATGGTGAGGTCGGGATGCACGGGCAGCGCTAACCGCGCCGCTTCATCGGCCACCACGACTTTACGGCCAGCGGGAATATCGGGTAGCTGAGCGGTGGGTACTTTGCCGGTGGCATCCAGCGTGGCCACGCCGCCCGCGCTGCCTTTTTGCGAGGCGTCGAGCTTGAGCGCCACTTTATTGGCTTCGGCAATCGCGAGATTCAGTTTGTTACGAACGGAGAGACCCGTTTCGCCGTTTGAAATTGTGCCGATGCTAGCCATTCCACACCTCGCTATCTATCCATTGCCCGCTGTCTTGCCATGCGCCAGTACGCAAAATCCAATTACCGGTAGGTGGCGGCGCTGGCGGCGTGGCGTTTAGCCAAATGCCCAGCCAGATACCGCGCCAGATGGGTTTAAAGATCACAGCGTCACCTCCCAAGTGCTGGCACCGGTACTCACCAGCCGAAGCGCGGTAATGGCCCCTACAGCGGAATCACCCGTTGGCTCGCTCACATCCCCCGCCGACCACGGCAGCCAAGTAGCCGTGCCCGCATCCACGGCGGCGTAATCGCTGAGTGTGTATTCCACGCGGGCCGATGCGCCGGGGGTGACCGTTACCGCTACCGGACGATCCACGGCAGGCACGATTAACGGCGCGCTGGTGGCGTCGGTCACGGTGGCCGAGTGAAACCAGCGCACATCGGTACGATCAGGCAGGCGCTTGCTCTGCATCTCTTCATACATGGGGTGTTCCTCTCTTGGGTTGCGCCTACTGCGAATACGGGTCGCCAATCCGATGCGACCAGCGCACGGTCAGCACCAGGTCAACGCCGATAATGTCGCTGCCCTCTTCGGGGTAGTAGATGGTGCCGCCTGCATAGGCAACATCCTCCGCCAGCCCGCCTAGCGTGCGGTCGCTGCCGGTGGCCGTGGCAATCAGCTCGGCTAGAATCGCGTTGCCCTGGGTGCTCCACTGGCGGTGGTCGCGGTCCGCTTGGTGCACGGTCTCCACCGTCACTTCGGTGGTAACGTCCACGCCGCCGTAGCGGTTGCGCTCCACGTTGCCATCACTGCCGTCCCAGATACTGCGCGCCGGCAGCGTGTCGATAATGCTGTTGGCGCGCTCAGCGTTCAGCCGCGCCGCCAGGGCGGCGATGATCTGCTCTCTAATCGGGGTCATATCACTGCCGTTTGAGTAGCTGTTCGGCCTCATAGCCCAGGCGCTGCATCAAGCGGTTGCCGCTAGGGGCTTGCAGGTCGTCTTTAACATCGGTGAATACTTGGCTGGTGGAAGGGCCATACAAAACCTTTAGCCCTTCGCTACGCCCCAGGCCGGGGCCGTACTGCGTGCGAATGGCAATCGCCTGCACGCCATTTTTGAACCGGATAAAGAACGCGCCGGGCATCCGCTTCTTGCCGCCGGTCGGCTTTACCTGAACACCAAT
The DNA here is from genome assembly GCF_044543515.1 of Vreelandella lionensis. Lineage (NCBI taxonomy): Bacteria > Pseudomonadati > Pseudomonadota > Gammaproteobacteria > Oceanospirillales > Halomonadaceae > Vreelandella > Vreelandella lionensis. Next base: position 86,452 of record NZ_JBITWC010000003.1, read on the forward strand.
ATCCCCATTCTTGTACTGCCGATGGGGGTAGCGCGTGAGCAGCGTTCCGCGCGCGGGCGTTTGGATCGCGCCGTTCAAACTGTTAATCGTCGCTCGCTTAACCTTTAGCTTTTCCCGCACGTAACCCGCTTTGAGCTTGACCTGCTTGCGGATCTCTTTGCTGGCTTCGGTACGGGTGACGTTCAGCGTGTGGTTAATAGCGCGACTCATGGCGCGGGGTGCACCATTTTTTAAGTGCAACAAGTCTTGCTCGATGCGCCTAATAGCCGCTTTATCAACCGTGATTTTGATGGGGGTGGTTTGGCTCATAGCCGCTCCTGGGTGACTACCCACGTCACCAGATAACCGTCATCGTTAGCCTTCTGGCCTAACCGCCAGCCGGTGCCGTTAACGGTGACCACATCGCCGCGCCCACCTTCGCCTAGCTCGCTGGTGTAGCCCGTTAGCTCGGTGCGGGATTCCATCACCATGCCCTGCATCCCCGCCACCGTGCGCTCTACATCGCGGTCGAGTATTACGCTAACGGTGATGGGCGTGCCGTTGTGGGGGGTGTAGGTGGCGGTGTCGCTGTCGGTGAGGTGGGTCATAACCGCCTCATTGAGGCGGTTAGTCAGGTTGCCAAAGCGGCTCATTATGAGGCCGCTTCTTTTAGCTTGATCACCGCCTGCGGGCGAGTGCAGAGGTGCAGCGGGTTAGACTGCGCTTCCAGCTCAACGCCCTTGTTGTGCGACAGCGGCTCGCTTGAGCTGTACAGCGGCAAGCCCAGCGTGTTGACCGCATCCATGTAGTCAGCCGGTGCAAAGCGGGTGATAAACAGTTCATCGGTACCCATCGGGAAAGCGTAGGCTTCGGTTTCTGGGATAAACGCCTTGCCGCCAACGTGGCCACGGTAGCGCTCAAACATCAGGCCGCCGAACGTGAACGACTCGCGGCCATCGGCACGCAGGCGCTCAGACTGCTGGTACATGTAGGCTTCGCGCACTTTGGGGTGAGCCACTAGCTTGCGCCAGAAACTCGCGCCGCATAGCACGGTAGCGCCTGAGAAAAACAGATCGCCCAGGCCCTTCTCGATCTCTTCTAGCACGTCCAGGCACTTCATCTGAACATCAGTGGTGTCGGTGTTCAGCGCAAACGCGATGGTTTTTTGCGTGATACCAAACGCGCTGTAAAGGTCTGCCAGCACGGTGGTGCCGTCCGCGTCCAGAATCTGGCCTTTGATCGCGCCAATGCGGTGGTATTCGTGGGTAACATCAATGCGCTGCGCCATCTTGGCTAAGCGGGCGTTGACCACGGACTGAACCGCCTGCTCTTGGTCTTCCGTGCCGAAAGCACGCACGTTCTGCACTTCGTCAGCCAGAACAGTGGCAGTAGTCGGTAGGTGGTGCGCCGTGAAGGTAATGCCGGTGCGCTTGTTAGCGCCCACCACGGTACCGGGTGCGCCGCGCTCTTTAGCGGGTACCAAGCCCAGCTGGTGGCCTGACTTCTCAATCACCATCGACGTTGTGCGGGAGCCTTCTGCCTGGAAGATGCCCATTTCCGCGAGACGGCGCGGCTGGTATTCCACGTCGTTGATGGCGGCGGTTAGTGACGCCAAGGTAAAAATATCGTTATCAAAGATGCCCATGGTTGGCCTCTCTCAGTAAATTGGGTAACGGATGCAGGTTGCCCGGATGGGCACTCGATATGGGGGAGTTAAACGCGGCTTAGCGGATGATGACGCCTAGGCCAATCAGATCGTTGGTGCCTGCCGTGATCTGCTCTTCGGTGGCGGCATCCGGCCAAGTCAGTGCTTCGCCATGCACCTCGCAGGCGCGAACATGGACTACGCAGGGCTTGGGCGCTTCGCTGGCATCTACGCTCGCGTAAAGCACGGCCTTGGCGGTTTCGGTGCCGTCTGCGGCGGCAGGCGCTAGCTGCACGTAGTTGCCCGCGCCGTTTAGCGCCAGCACGGTGCCCGCTGCTAGGTTGCCTGCGGCCAAGGTGCCTTGCTCACGCGAGCGCGCGCCGTTGGCTTCAGATACGATGTGCTCGCCAGTGTGACGGCCTTCGGTAAATGTTTTGCTGGCCATGGGTCGGCCTCCTTCTGTGGCTAGGTAGATGCGGGGTGAGGAAAGCGGCGAGGCTTACGCCTGCGCCTTGCGGTTGATGCGGGCGTAGATCTTGTTGTGATCTATGGCCGCACGGTGTCCGCCTTCGGGCGAGTGGCTGCTGTGGATACTGCTTTGGTTGCCGCTGGCAGCGGCTACGTCGTAGATATATTCGCTGGCCTGCGCTTGTGCCATGCCGTTATCAATCAGCTTTTCCATCAGCTGCGCTTGGCCAGTGGTTTGGCAGGCTTTGACGATGGCGGTAATGCGGGTGCGCTCTGCGGCTACCGCCTCTTTAACCGAGTTATCGATCTGGATTTTCCCCGGCCCCGCTGCCTTAATCTCATCAAGCAGCGCTTGTGGTATATCTTCAATTTTGGTGAGCGATGAGGGTGCCTGCTGCCTTAGCGCAATAATCTGATCACCCAGATCAGCGGCTTGGGCCTCGGCTTCTTCTGGCGTCATATCGAACGCTAGGGCGAGGGCTTCCGCTGCTGTCATCGTGGCGGTAGTGCTGCCCGCCAGCTGCGCTTTCAGCTTGGCGATTTCACCCGCTTGCTCTAGCTGTTTCATGAACAGCTTGGGATCAGCGCAGGCAACGGCTTTCAGCTGCGAATCTGCTTCGGTGGCAAAGCCCCATTCAATGGCCTCGTCTGCCCCTAGGAAGGTGTCGCCTTGATCCAGTAGCGCGGCGATCTCTTCTTTGCCTTTGCCAGTGGTGGCGGCGTAAATATCCACCATCGCGGCATCAATAGTTTTGAGGTTGCGGGCGGTCTCTTCCATTTCTTGGGCGTTGTAGAAACCCAGCATCAGGCCGCTGGCTCGGTGGGTCATCATGGTGGAACCAATCGCCATGGAGCGTGTGTCACCGGCCATCATGATGATGGTGGCAATACTGGCGGCGGTGCCGGTTACCCGTGTGTGCACCTTGGCTTGGTGGTTGCGCAGGTAGTTGTAGATACGCACACCGCTAGCCACGTCACCGCCGGGGCTGTTGAGCTCCACGGTGATTTCGTCCAGTTCACCAAGGGCATCGATGGCGGCGATAAAATCGCGGGCCGGTTGCTCGCCGGTAAAATCAGCAATCCAATCAGGCGCCCAGTCACTGCCAATCGGTTTATCAATCGAAACTAGGGCTTTACGCGGGTTATCCGCCAAGGCTTGTGCTTTAAACCATGTCATTAGCTGTTTTCCTCTTCTTCGGTGGCGGCCACCAGCGCTTCAAGCGCTGCCTGCAGGGAGCCGTTCTTGGCGGTGATGCGTGGGTCGGAATCAAGCACCAGCTTGTGCTTGTCGGCGCTGGTGTTGCCTTTTTGGATCTCGGCGTCGAGCTGATCGAGCGACCAGCCACGTTCGCCAGCGGCTTCTGAGCGGGGCTTGAACCCGGCGCGTACCTCCATTAGGTCGGCGGTCACTTCTTTGAGCGGGTCTACCCACGCCCACTTCGGTGCTATCCAGTCAATGGCGAGGTAGCTAGCGCGGCGCTGCCAGTAGTCGGGGATGCTCAGCGCACCGCTGGTCACGGCCACATCGAGCCATTGCGCGGCGATGCGGCGACACCACTGGTGCACCAGCAGGTGTGCTTGCAGCGCCTCAGCCCGCCGGCGGAATTCCAGCAGGCCAGCGCGAATACTGGAGTAGTTGACGCCTTTCAGGTCGCCGGTTAGCTGTTCGTAGGTAATGCCTGCGCCAGCAGCCACGGCGAGTAGCTCGGTGCGCAGCCATTCGTTGTAATTCGCGCCAATGTCGGGTGGGTCAGAGAATGTTACGTCCTCGTCATCTTCCAGGTAGTGGATGCCGCCTGGGGTCAGTTCGTCCATCTCCTCGCCGCCCTCACCCGGCATGGAGACCTGGGTGCCGAAAAATGGGCCGTCGTCTTCGGGTTCGTGATCTGTTTTGCGCTTCACGAACGCCCCAAACAGATTGGCGAGCTTTTGGCGGGCGAGCGTGGCGTCCTGCATTTCGTCTATTTCGTACAGCCGCACAATGACGCTTGTTAGCTCTGGCACGCCACGTAACTGCCCAGAGCGTGTGCGGCGGTACATGTGGATGATGTTGCTAGCGGGCACCGCGACGCGGGTGTTCATCTCGCTAGTGAGCTTTTCATGCGGGTGGTGCCGCCAGAGGTGATATGCGCGGCGCTGGCCGATACCGTCAAACTCAATGCCCATACGAATCAAGCGGCCATCAAAGGCGCGGCTGTAGGCAGGGTCGAGGTGTTCGGCTTCAATCACCTGCAGCTGCATGGGCACGGCAAGGCCATCGCTCACGCGGCGGTAGCGGACGCGCCCTAGCGCTTCACCGGCTTCAAACTGTGCGCCAGCAGCCAGAGCCTGCAGGCCGTAGAAATTATCAACGCCATCGGCGTCGCATTCGTTTACCCAGCGATCCCACAGCTGCTGGATTTCATCGTTGCCCCACTGCGGCTTAATGCCGGTGCCGACCAAATTAGCAACATAAGCCTCTTTGGCTTTACGGGCGTAGGCGTTGTTGCGGATGGCGTTATGGCTGCGCGCCTGAAGCATGGGCAAGCTGCGCTCGATAGGGCCATTGGGGCCGGTAATCGTATTACCTTTGCCTGCCATGCGGCGCTTGGTGCTCGCGCCATCATATTGGGCTTTAACCCCTAGCATTGAGGCCATGCGCTTGATCGTCTTGAGCATGCTTATAGCCCCTTCGAGGTGATCACTTGCCGAGTGCGAGAGCGGCGCTGGCGGTTTTGAGCGCTAACATCCGCAGCGATGTGGCGTTCTAGGCTGCGCAGCTTGTCAATGTCGGCCTGCCCATAATCAACGGTGCGCCCGTTGTGGGTGATGCGGGTAACGCGCTGCCCGGACGCCAAATCGAGAATGGCCTGGCGCACCTGGGCGAGGTTGTCGGCGGTGTAGGCCATGATGTGGCTCCTGTTAATCTGCACCCAGCAAGCGGGCATGAAAAAGCCCGCGCGGTGGCGGGCTTGGTGTTTCTCATCAGATACTATCCGCGTGGCTTGACGACGCGCCGGCGGCGTTTCTTTGTTGGTGCTTTACTGCGCAGCTGCTCGGTCACGGTGGCGTTGTCTGCATTGGGCGCGAATACCAGCATGTTGGCGTCCCACTGTTCTGCCCAGGGTGGCGGTGCGTCCCAGTTGATCTTTTCGCCCTTGAGCAAAATAAACACCGTAAGGTTGTATACGCAGAGGTCAAACGCTTCGTTGGGGCGCTTGCCGGGGCGCGACCATTTGCCGGTGGCGGGGTCGCGTACTTCATAGGTCAGCTCTTCGTACCACCAGCGGCCTAGCCATGCGGGCGTGTGCAGGTAGCCTGCGCCTGGGTTGTCGCGGTCCATCATTGCAGCCACGGTGTCTTTCAGGGTGTCGGTGCCTAGCATGTAAAGCGGCACGTCGCCCTTGGCGCTGCTTTTTCTGTTCTTGCGGCCTGTGTTGTCGGGTAGCGTTTTGCGTACCCGGCTAGGCGTTTTGCTACTAGCTCCCTTGACCAGATAAGCGCGGCTTTGCAGGCCATCCCGCGCTAAACGCCGGTACCATTCATAGGCCTGGCTGGTAACAGACTCCTCGCCCTCGCCTTCGCCGCCGGTATCCACGGCCATGGCTGTGATGGGCATGCGGCGGTCACTGCCATCGGCTAGCCGATAGGTGCGCTTGAGCACGTCGCGGGTTAGCAGATCCCAATCTTCTGGCTGGGTGGCGGGGTTAATGGGGCGCGGTGGCTCGTCGTTATTGGGGCCGCGGTCTTCCTTGATATTGAATCGGTCGACTACCCATGTTTCACGGTTCGGCCCCCAGCCGTGAACCTGCACTACAAAGCGGCGATCCTTGCCGCCCTGCACATCAACAGCAGCGGTGAGAAAGCGCACGCCATGGGGCACGGTGCGGCGCTCCACTTGCTCGGCACGGTCTAATAGCCGCTGGCTTGAGCGTTGCGTAGCGGCACGGCGGTATTGGTATGGCCTGCCCCAGTCAGTGTTGATAACAGTTTTGAGCGTTTCCTGGCTGCTGGTTTGCTCATACGTTTCTTCGGCGCGCTTGAGCTTTTCAGCGAGGCTTGACCAGCTTTGAAACGCGGCGCTTGGGCCTTCCATCCAAAATGAGGCAATGCGGGCTTGGCGGCGCGTGCCGATCAGCTCGCCCTCTAGCGTGAGCTCCATACCCTCCGGCACCCATCGGCCATCTAGGTTGAGCTGCCGCTTTGCCTTGGGTTCAATCTCGGTTCCGCAATGCGGGCAGAACACGCATTTCGACCCCTGATTGAAGTTGTCCATCGTTGGCGTGAACCAGCGCCTGCACGCTGACTCTGGGCACTGCCAGTACCACAAGCGGCGGTCGCCCTGGTTGAACAGATCCAGAATGCCCGTGGTGGGCGGCGCCATGTGCGGTGAATCCGCAGGGCGTATCCAGTCGGGGTCAGTGATCTCACGGCCTGGGCTGGATTCGGCTAGCGTCATACCGGTAGAGCCGAATGTCTGGGTGCGCTTTCCTGCGAGCGTGAAGGCATCACCTTCGCCGTCGATGTTTTCCGCGAGGCGGTCAAAGTCGGTTATCAGCACGAACTGGTAGTCAGATGACGCCAGCACGTTCTTTGATGGCCACTTTATGCCAAGGTAGTTGCCAGCACGAAACGTCTTGTCGTGGACGTTGTTATCGTGACCGCGTGGGCTAAGCCGTTTCGCTAACTCTGGGGAGTGCTGCAACATCCGGTCGATGCGTTTCTTGCTGAACTCTCGCGCTTTCTCTTCCGAGATCTGCACAATCAAACCATCGCCTGGGTCGCAGTCGATTTTATAGGCGACGTAGCCATCCACTAGCGCGTTGGTTTTGCCTGTTCGTGCTGGGCCTGCGAATATCACGGCGTCGTATAGACGGCTACCCATGCAGTCTAATGGCTCGACCATGTAGGGCGTGGCCTCGGGACTCCAATCGCGCACAGTGCCGTCACCACCCACTACCTTCATTCGCTCGGCAGCGGCTTGGCTTGCTCTTATGCGGCGCGGCGGGCGTATTAATTCAGCAACGTCACGACGAATGGCGGCAGCGCTAGCTAGACTACTCATCAAGCGCCTCGTCATCGTCGATTATGGATTGGTACATCATTTCACGGAGCGCGTCGGTAGATTGCTCAACCAGCTCAATGGTTTCAGGCGAAAGGCCTGCGTCACGCTCTAATAGGTCGGCCAATGAATCCAGGCCGCTCGCCACGGCTTTAGCGAGCCGCGACATTTCCCTGTGGGCTTCTTCTGCTGGCACCAATAAACGGAGCTCTTTTTCCAGCTTGATGCGCTCAGTCTCTGACTGAAACCACGCTTTCCGGTCGGTCGGGATGAGGTCGTCAACATCAATTCCACCAGAGGAGCTTTGCCGACGCTCAGCTGTCAACGCATCAACTATATCGGATAGCCGATAAACAGGATTGCCGCGACGCGTTCCAGCTGGGGCGATTGCCGCATCCTTAATCACACCAGCAACAGTGCGGCGATCTCGGCCAATTGCCTCAGAGATGCGAGAAATGCTCCAGGTGTAGGCCTGCTCCGTGCTGACAACCTCTCCCATGATGAACCCTCACCTGTACATCTATACTATTTTTTAGCCCCTCTCTATGTACAGCTCGCTCAGGCCGTAACCAGCGCAACCATGCGGATTCTCACCACCTGCGGTGGAGCGGCCTGAAACCCCGAAAATTTGCCGAATTCCGGGAGTCTGCGCCCCCGTGGCCCCGGTACGGCCGCCCAGGAGGACCCGCGATTTTTTTTCGCACCAACATGGTGAAAAAACAACACAAATGAGAATTATTCTTTTTTGCTGTAGTTTTTCAGGATTTCCAGCACAGCCCCCCGGTCTGCGTTGAACTGGCGGCGCAGCGCCTCATATTCAGCGAGCAATAAGAGCAGCCCCCGATTGCTCTGCAGCTTGTGCTCAGGTGCTGGCAGCTCACTGGTTAGATACCCCGGCACTATCGGCGCTTGGCACTGAGCCCACCCCCCGGGGGGTTTGGAGTTCGCGCACCCAGTCAGCAATACCAACAGGCAGATCGTCATCGAGCCATTCGCGCGCTTCAGCATCGGTCTCTCCCAGTCGTTCAAGCGCCGCTGTGCTGGCGCGTATGTCGTCAGCAATGATGGTTAGTGCACGGTCTCGCTCTGCCAGCGCATCGTTCAGCGTTTGGATCTGCCTACGCTGAAACTGCTGGTGACGCCTGAGTATCTCTGCGCGGTCGTTCGCATGCTCGGCCTGCATCTCTGCACGGTCACGCTCAGCTGCCACGCGCTGCATGTACTGGTGCTGGAACACCGAGAGGCCTATCAGTACCGCTAACAGCCAGGGCGTTACACTGCCTAGCAAGCGGCCGATCATTTCAGCCACCTGCCGATGATCTTCTCGTATAGCGCGTCGATGCGATCACGCACCCACTCAACACCCAGGAACGCGATAGCTGCGCCCACGGCTACCGCCATGTCTTGGGGCATCCCGAGGTAGCTAAGTAGCGGCATTAGCGCTAGCGTAAGAAACCCGCACAGCACCGCCTCCAGCAAACTCTTCATGGGCCGGCCTCCTGCGTGGATGGCGCGCACCAGAGCGATCAGCATTGCAAGACCCGCCGCGTAGATTTGAGGCCATAGGCTCAGCACTACGTTTAACAGTGCCTGCCAGTTGTTAGGGTCTCGGTTAGGCATTGCGTCAGGCTCTTTAATTAAGTGCATGTTGGCCACCTCAGTAGCCGTTGAGTGTTAAGCGCCTCGGCGCTTCAGCATCGCCCGCTCGTACCATGTCTGATCTGCATCACACAGAACTCCTTTGGAGCGCTTGAACTCAAGCAGCAAACGCTCCAATGAATATTCGTGCTGGCCATAACCGGCCCCAGGCAGTGACGCCCAGATATTCCGGCACCGATGGATAGCGTCAGCAATGCGCCCCTCTTGAATGATCAGCAACGCCTTCTGCTCGCGTATCTGCTGGATTGCGCAGCGATCTTGGCTCAATGGGCCAAAATCCGGCAGGCTTAGCTGATCTCGATAATGGTTCCAGTACCGGCTTAGCTGCTGATAACGCCCTGCAGCGGTTGAGCTAAGCCCCTTCCGGATTTTTACCAGCTTGCGCGGGTGGTCGGCATAGCCATCCATGAGGATCAACTTGCCGGGTAATGACCCAACGATGACCCGATACCCGTTATCGGTACGCGGGTCGCTCAGCATGGGCTTGCCGATCTCGGCAAACGCCAAGGTGTCGAGAAAGGCGCACACGTTGACGCCGCCCGCTTGGGCAGGAGTGATAACAGGCATAGAGTCACTTGATGTAAGAAAGCGCCAGCACGAAGGGGTAAGGCGAAGCCAGGTGGCAACGCAAGGGGAAAGAGTGCCGGTTACGCTTCCGGCGCTGCACTGTCAGCCGCTCGGTCTCTGACGGTGGGCTGCGCTCAGTGAGTGCGCATACGTGTAACCCAGGCATCATTTGGTTTATTAACGGTCACTGGCTTGCCAACACCAGCTCGGGACGCGCCCGACTCCCGCCCACAAAAAAGCCCCGCCGGGTAACCGGCAGGGCTTTATGGTGTGTGGCGGCTAGCGACATTCAGCGCCAGCCTATAAAAACGATAGCTCAACCGTTCCGGCGTTGCAACACTTAAAGACAGATACAGTGAGTTATCTAAGCAGATACAGTGCTTGTTATCCCAAGCTAACCAACATAATCATTTGAGCGCGGCCCTCTAATGCTGCTCGCTTTATCGCCTGACCGTTCTTGAACAACGGCACTAAATGCTTAGTTTCGATGGGCTGGCACCAGCCCGACTCATGCTTGATCATGTCATAACACACCAGTGTCTTACCGTGCATAACGCCAGGCGAAAAACCTAACCGCTGTGCATATGTGCAACAATCATCGGCTATCTGGTCGTAACTCTTTCCCCAAGGGCCGGTAACGCGTCGATCTGTCTTAGCCGCCTGAATTAGCGCCGCCAGCAAGTTGCGCGGCGTCAAGTGGGCATAGTCGATGAACTGGCGCGCTTCTTCATGGGCGGCATGCAAGCGTATGCCGCGATCATAAGCAATGACCAGTGGGTCAGCGGCGGCAGCGCAGCCACCAGGATGCTCCCCAAGCTTTGCCGTAGAGCTAAAAGGTTGGAAACCTGGGTTCTCATGGGCGTACCAAGTCCGGCGTTCTACTTCCATATCAAGAACGCGGCTCACGAACACACGTGCCGCTTCCGGGTCATGCTCTGGGTGACTGCTACGCGCCAGCGCTCGCAGACCACGAATACTCATACGCTCATAGTTGCGCGCCATGCTCACCTCTTTCATCAATGCCATGCCCATTAGCCCTTTCTCCACTCGGTACCGCTATTCATCACCTGACGCTGCCCCACCACCTGCGTGCGAGGCCAGCTCGCGTATTCCCTTAGCACCGCCTTGGCTTCATCGATACCCCGCGCCAGCACAGCGCAATAGCCCTCATACTCGCTGCCTTCCAGCCACGTGAATTGGCTATCGCTCAGATCGGCATCACGTGGCGGGGTTGCCTTAAACTCCAGATAGAGACCGTGCCAGCCGCCACGCGCTTGACGCACCGGAAGATCGGAAACACCCGCCTTAGCGCCCTGGCGTTTCATCGCGGCCGCCGTTTTGTAGCTGCGAACGCCGCCGTTCGGTACGTGATATATCGCGTCGAACAGCTCCCCGACCGGCTGGCCGCGCATCTTCTCGCCTTGTAGCCAGCGAATTACCACGGCCTGCTCATTACCCTCCCAATCCACCGGCTTTTTACGGGGTGTGCCGTCCTGCTTTAGAGCGCGTGGGCGGCGCTTGCTGGCGGGTAGTCCGCGAACCGTCATACCGCACCCCCGGCAAAATTCAACGCCTTAACGGCTTCATCAATCGATTCGCCAAAACGCTTGGCTCTAACGTACGTGTGAACGTTGTTATAAAGGCGGCGGTTTTCCTCGCTATGCCAGAATTTCGCCGGAACATCTCGGCAAAAGTCGCTTAGCTCAAAATCGTAATAACGCTCTAAGGCCCTATGCGAGCCAAAACAGTTGTTATCCACATCGACCGGATAACCAGTGCCGTCCCAGGGATGCACCGCCCTTACTGACTGCCCACCCATAAATGAGTTACTTCCCTCACCACGAGGGCCGATGTAGCTGACGACATCACCTAATTGCACGTAGGGCTCTCGCCCCATCGCAAGTGCTGGAACACGAACCCCAGACGCAAACAGCGCCCCAAGCAGCTGCAGAAACCTACGGCGTGATAGCTCAAACATTGGAACCCCCTTGGCGTTGGCGCTGCTGGCGCTCCCACTTGCTATAAGCCGCCAGCACCTTCTCCAACATGGCGGCGGCTTCGACGTTATGATCAAGCTCCGCACGGCTCTGGATGCCACACGCCTTGCGAAGCCACCGGGTAGCGCCAGCGGCTTTATGCGTACCGTCTGGAAACTCGCTAGCGCTCAACTGGTGCTTAGCGCGCCAGCGGTGATCGAGGTACAGCCAAAAGCGCGGGTTCTGGCACAGCATCGCGGCGCGGCGGGCGTTCTGGCCGCCCTTCTGCGTGGTATCGCTCACCGCTCACCCCCTAACGTCTCAATCAGATCCGGCCGAAAATCGCACCAGTGCTTATCACCCACGACAACCACCGGCATAGCGCGATACCCCAGCGCCTTCACAGCGGAAAGCGCCTCCGGGCTTTGGGTTACGTCATGGCTTTGATACGCGATGCCGCGCTTATCCAGCGCCCGCTTGGTGGCGTAGCACGCCGGGCAGTTGGGTTTTGTGTAGACGATCACCACGGCTCGCCCTCCTCCTGGTTATCCGGCCCTTCTTCGCTGCCGCAAAACGCCAACACGGCAGACGCGACGGCAAGAAACATCCCGGCCAGCACGCCAAACAAGAAAATGATTACGCCGTCCACCGGGCACCTCCTCGTTGCCTACGGCGCAGGCAGTGCTTGCACGCGGGCAATGGCTCACGCGTGCCGGGGTCGCGGAATTCGCTGGGCGGCTTGCGGTACTGGCACTCCGGGCATTTGGGTTGCTGGTAGGATTGGCGCATCACTCGGCACCCCCTAGCGCCACCAACTGCTGCGCGGTCTCCATCAACCAGTGAAGATCTCGCCACGCTTCCGGCTCGCCTGCCTCGTGGGCCTGCTTTGCCTGCGCCAGCAACGTGGCGTTCATGGCAGCGCAGCGGTTGAGCAGATCGTCAGGTAGCGGTGCGCCGATGCGCTCCACCGTGGCGCTAAACTCTTGGGCCTCTGCCTCCTGAAACGCCTTGGTTTCGCAAGCGCTGCAACTGCCCTCTAGGAACTCCACCTCATCAGGGGTGAGTACGGCCTTGCACTCATCGCAGTGCTTGGGCTGCTCTTCCACCTTTGGCGCCGCTACCAGCACCTCCTCACCCAGCGCACGCTCTCCCTCACGCGTCGGCAGCCACGCCTCATCCCCAAACACCACCAATCCGCGCTTTTTGAGGGCCACCAGCACGTCAACGATCCGCGCTTTTTGCTTGGTATCCTTAACGCTCATGCCCACATGAACGATGGAGGTCTTAGCGCCTCGGCGCGTTTGGCGGTGCTCGTCGCAGATCAGCGCTAACACATGGCGTTCGACTTTACTCAGCGGCATAGGTAGCACCTCCGGTCACGTAATAGCTCTCCAGCAGCGGCAAGGCGGGCAGCTCGCGTGCCCCGTACAGCGTGAGGCGGTAGGCGTAACCTGACGAGCGCTCCGCAAACTGCTGTTCCACCAGCGCGTCGCACGCCACCCGCACCTGGTGCAGGGAGACGGGCAGCTTGTGGGCATGGGCCAGGGCGGTGAGGTGCCGGGCATCACAGGACGCTGAACGCGCCAGCAGGCGCAGGACGATGTTTTGATGATCGATGGGCTTTAGGATGCTCATGCCGCACACTCCAAGCCGATCAACGTAACAAGCTCAACAAAGCGAGCGCGGTACCAGTGCGGTTGCGTCTCCCTCGGGGATTGCGGGCTGACGACATTCTTTCCGTAGGCCAAGCCTTCATTGGTGATGCACCAGAAGCGCTTTTCTTTGCCGCCTGAAGACTTACGGCGGCGCTGTTCTAACAGGCCGATCTGACGCAAGCGCTCATTGAAGGCGGCAGCGGCGCATTTAACGCCATACTCACGCAGAAGCTGGGTAGCGCTAGCGGTATCCATCGCGCCCACATGACCAGGGGCGCTATCTTCGGTGTAGTCGGGCAAAAAGCTGGTATCGGCACCGGTGGCCTTGCCTGCCTTTTGGAGCATGACGACCTTGCCAGATTCGGAAGGGCGTAGAACGGTAATGGCTAGCTCACACAGCGCCATGGTGGCGGGGATGCTGGGCAGAGCGTTACCAGACTCAATCGCCTTGATCTTTTCCAGCACAGAACGGCGAACCGCTTTTGACTCTCGCATTGCCACAAGCAAGCACTGGTCATGGTTAAGCTTGTAGGCGGTGGTCTTCGTGCCGTTGTGATTTTCAACTACGAAAGTTTCGTAGTACTCCCCCTCCAGCTCATCAGTGACGCGAGCATGGAAGTCGTTGCGGCGCAGGCCGCCCTGCCCATGCTCATGGCGAGAAGCGTTAATCACATCCAGTAGCTCAAGGCTACTCATGGTCACGCTTTGGCTTTTCAACATCTGATTCATCGTTAACGACCTCCCAGGGCAGCGCGTAGCGAGCGCATCCCTTGCTCTGAATTCATACGGGGCGGCATGCCCGCCGCTTCGGCTTGGCGCTGTGCGGCTTCGCGGCTGGCGCGCTCGGCAAGCTCAGCGCGGTTCTTCTGGCTGTCGTGGCCGATCAGCGTGCGCGCTTGCAGCTGCTCGCCAGCCATCACTCGGTTAACCAGCGCCGCGTACTCGCTGCGAAACGTGCGTTCCAGCTTGCTGGTGTGGGTACCACTGCTGCCGTGGGTCAGATCCCACCAGCCCACGGCAGCGCCTGCCATGCGCACCGCTTCATGGCTCCAGCGGTGGCGGCTGGGCTGGTGAGCATTCGCCACCACCTCGCGCCACGCCTCCCCCTCACTGGGCAGGCCCATGTCTTCCGGCTTCGGCTGACACATCGCGGCAAACGCCAGCGGCGTGGGCGGCCATGCCTCGGTACCGGCGCGGGCCGCGTCTTGGATCTGCTGGCGCACACGGCGCAGGCCGATACCCAGCTGCCCTGGTGCCAGCGGCTGCAGCTCTGCCAGCCACGCACCGGTTTCATCAAACGCGCCCCACTGGCTAGCGAATTTGGAGCCGTACAGCTCGCCCAAGGCGTTGAACAGTTCGTCCACCTCAGCCGCCGTGATGCGCGGGGTACCATTCGCCGTCGAACGTGTCTCCCGCTCCTGGCGGCGCTGTTCCTTGCGAGGCGGCTCTCGCCTCTTGAGCGGTGAGACGGCGTTTTGGAGTGCTGCTGCGGCGGTTTGCATGGGCGTTGCCTCCGGTGGTGGTCAGGGCGGTTTGCTGGCGCTTGGCGTTCTCAGCGACCCAGCGCACAAAGCGGCGGGTCCAGTCGGCATGGGTGGCGGTGCGGGCGGGCTGGGCAGCGAAGTGTTCGCGGAAGTCGAGCAGCGCATCGTGAACGTTGGCATCCGGGGCTAGCCCGCGCTGCCAGCAGGCCGTGGCGTAGGTCTCCGGCTCGGGTTCCCACGCCAGTGTCATCGCGGTTTTGCGAGGCAGGGCCGGATCGTCGGCGGCGGGTTCGCCATCGTCGGCTTGCTGGGCGGCACGTTCGAACACGGTTGGCTCAGGCGCGCACGCGTCAGAGAGAGTGGGGGTTACTCTCTGTTGTAGTCTCTGTAAGAAATCTCCGTTTGGGCGGTTCTGTGCGCTCCGCTCGGGAGATTCTTGTATCTCCGGTTGGGAGTTTTCAGTTTCTCCGGTTGGGAGATTCTGGGCAGCGGCGGGGGGTTCGGGCTGTTTTTCGGCCCCTTCATCGCCCAGCGCCAGCGCTAACTGCTCGGCAAGAGCGGCGGTGTTGACGCGGTACCACGTTTTAGCAGGAACGCCCTTGCGCACCTCTTCCAGCACGCCAATCTGGGTCAGCTGCTTGCGGGCTGTCACTTGCTGCTTAGCGCTCATACCCGTTTCAGATTCCCAGCTATCGTGGTCGCCCTGCTGCTCTTTCCAGAACCAACCATCACGCTTGGATGCAGTGGGCGTATTGGTCAGGAAAAGCGCCTGGCTAAGGAAGATAGCGCCCTGCACCGTTACCCCAGGCAAGCGGGTAAACACGGGCTGATACGCCACAGGGCGGCCCAATAACGCAGGCAGCATAGCGGCAGTTATGCTCATACCGCACCCCCAAACACTGTACGCACAAACAGACCAGCGCTAAGGGCTGTGCTGTTATGCGTGGCTGCATATACTGGGATCATTGAGACGCCACCTCGTCAGCGGCTGGCTGAACAAATACAGACGGGCATAGTTGAGCAGCAGTGAACTTGCCTTCTGTTAACTTCTCGGCTCGAAGAGCCACAGCAGGAGACATGCCATGCTTTCCACGTACCCACCCTGAAACAGTTGCTTGGTCAACTTTGAGCAGTTCTGCTGTTTTAATTTGGTTGCCGAAGAAACCCACCAGACTTTGGAAGGTAGAGGTTTGGCTCATCTTTGTGCGCTCCATAATAGGCATTCCCATATAATAGGTATAGGCATACCCGTTTGCAAGCGTATGGGTTCGCCTATATAAAACGCTTATGGAATTCAAAGACCGCCTTAAAAAAGCCAGGAAGCTAGCTGGCCTCAATCAAGCCGAGCTCGCCCAAAAAATTGGCGTGCAGCAGACCAGTATCTCGGATTTAGAGCGCGGTAAGTCTAAGTCAACGTCATTTTCTACTCAGATTGCCCATGAGCTAGGCGTTAGCGCTTTATGGCTTGCCACTGGAAAAGGCGAAATGAACGCAGGCGCAGTAAGCTCTGCGACTGACAACAACGTATCTATGGCACCTACGCCGCTGCGCTACTATCGCTACCCAGTGATTTCTAGCGTCCAGGCAGGCAAGTTTGCAGAATGCGTGGTGCCTTACCCTGCGGGCATGGAAGAACAGCACGAAAGCACTGACTATGACGCCAAAGGGCCGGCTTTTTGGCTGGAGGTCTCGGGCGATTCGATGACCGCGCCAGCAGGCGTAAGGCCAAGCATTCCAGAGGGAACACTGGTATTGGTAGACACCGGCATCGAGGCCACCCCAGGCAAGCTGGTGGTAGCGCAGCTAGATGAAAGCAACGAAGCGACGTTCAAAAAATACATCATCGAAAGCGGGCAAAAATACCTAAAGCCGCTCAACCCCGCCTATCCGCTCATACCGATCAACGGTAATTGCCGGATTCTTGGCGTTGCTGTTGAGGCAAAGACAAAGCTCTAGAAGGCACCATATGAATGAAAAAGCCTTGAAAGCGCGCGAACTTAAAGGCGAGGATCTCAACAGCTTCATCGATGCAAAGGGCATTTCAACCATATGCCTTTTATGCGGAAATGATGGAGTGATGATCATGTCGCACGGCCCTGATAAGCCCCTTCAACTATTCGCTATGCCGCTTGTTCACCCGGACGCAGAGCCAGGCGACACGGCAGAAACTGCGGGATTTATTTGCAGTAACTGTGGTCACGTCACAACGTTTGCTGCGTCTCTCATCGTAGAATGGAAATATGGGGAGCCGCCCAATGACGGATAATGTAAGCTACCTTCCAGTGAAAGACAGCGGAAGCGGCACAGGAGGCGAACCCCCTATGAATGATCACCTAACAGCGCGTGTTGAGCACCTTGAGCGTGATGTTGGCGATATTAAAACGACCCTAGCCCGCATCGAGACCAAGATAGACAACTTCGCCACCAAAACAGAGATGGCGCAACTTGAAACGCGCGTCATCAAATGGAGCGTTGGCACGATTCTGGCCGCTGGCGGCCTCGTCTTTGCCATCATGCGCTTTCTTCCTGCCGCGTAATACCACGTAACATCGTTTGAAAAGCCGCCCATCGAGGCGGTTTTTTGTGCCCATACTTAAAATATGGGAATGCCTATTGACCTATTTTATGTGTTTGCCTATATTTAGAGCATCGAAATACAGGCAAGGGTCAATAAAATGCAAATCACACAAGGCAACTGGCAAGCGACCATCAACCCAGAGCGCGGCAGCTTAGGCCTCACCCGCACCCAAGCGGTTGACCTCATGCTGCTGGCGGCGGGCAACACCTATAAAGAGATTGCCAAGGCCACCGGGCGCTCACCGGAAACCGTTCACGGCAGCCTCAAGAAGGCCTACCACAAGCTGAGCGTTTACAAAGCCGCTGGCGCCGTCGCTGAGGCCATGCGCCGTGGCTGGATTGCCCCGCTACTCGTCGCGCTCATGATCAGCTGCATCAACGGCGATGCCGACGCCCTGCGCCACCGCCCACCGGCTCGCACTCGCCAGCAGGTCAGCGCCAGCCGATCTCTTGCGCGCCGTGACGTAGGGAGTGTGTACGCATGAACTTCGATACCCAACAAGCACTACTGCGCATCAAGGGCACCGCGCGCGCTATGCGTGAAGAGGCCGAAGAAGCCAGCACCAAAGGCATTCAGATTGAACCGGCCGCGCTGAATCTCTACGCCGCCCTGCTAGACAAGGCCCGCGACACGCTGGAATTCGAGCAGTCGTGCAGCCTCACCAACGACGACACCATTTGGCTCAAGACAGTGATGGATAGCTTAGCGGGATGCGTCAAACGCGCCGAAAAGAGCGGCTACCCCATCAGCGTGAGCGAGATCCGCGCCGTGATGTCAGTCGTCAACGGTGCCCGCGTGCAAGGCGGTGCCCAATGAGCGATCTACACACCCCCTGCCGCTTCATCGTGAAGCATTGGCAACTACTGGCCATGCAAGACGGCTACACGCTCCACACCACCGTCATCGAAGCGGTACCCGTAGAAGGCGGCTTCCTGCCTGCGTTCGTCGGCAAACGTGATACCCGCGTCGTGGTGCAGATGGCAACACCGCTGCCCACACAACAAGCCGCCCGTAACAGCCTGCGTGATGTTTTGTGGGGCGCTCACGTAGCAGGCCGCATCAACCTCAACCCGCTTACCGCCACTGAGGAGCAAGCCGCATGAGCAAACAAGCCACCAAGTTTTTATGGGCCGCGTTTCTGTTCGTCGCGCTGCTGGTAATGGGCCACCTCTCCAAAGGAGAAGCGCAAGAGCAAGCCGCTTGGCTGGAAGATTACTGCACCAGCGCCGCCATCTGGGCAGCGGAAGAAGCCCGCGGCGTGCCGCTCAACCAACGCACGGGCCAGCCGGACTACAAGGGCATCGCTGAAGAGAGTTGCCCGGGTATGCGCCCCGCCCTACCGGCGCTGGATGAGTACGCGCCAGCCCAGTACGCGATGCCCAGCACCGCGCCCGTTAACCAGCTTGTTCAGTTTTGAGGTGATGGCCATGAGCACCTTCCGCGTCTACGGCATGACCGAATGCAAAGCCCGCCAGCTGGCGCGCCAAGCAACTCCACCGAAGCTTGGCGAGCCGGTAGCCGACTACGAGGAGCGCGTCCAAGAGCGCTTTGAAAAGATCATGGACAGCGCTCGCCAAGTGCCACTCAGCGCCGCGTTCGATGCGCCTCAATACGCCGAGCAGTTCATTCAAATGGCGAAGAAGTCAGGCAGGGCGCGCGACCTGCATATCAAGTACCCAAAGAAAGTGCAGGTCATGAAGCGCAAGAAGCCCGTTATACAAACCGTCTGGCAGGAGTACATGCCGTGAACAAAGCAAGCCCCATCGATACGCGCCGCTCGCTAGAGGCCGCCAGCGCCTTCGCCAAAGCGGGCATCCCGTTTGTGCCAGTTCCGGTGCTGAACGCCCGTCAGAAATCAGAGGCTGGCGTGCTGGCCACCCAGCGCCTTGAGCAGATTGAGAAGGAGTGCCAGTGATCGACCAAGCCGCGTTTGACCGAATTTTCAAACAGCCAGCGCCCGCCAAGGGCGACGATCAGAACACAGAGAGACCGTCATGCAGTTAACCATGGATGACCAATCAGAATTCACAGCGCCAGCGCAGTGGAGCCAGGAAACGAAAACGCCTGAAACTCTCAAGAATGCACGCTGCGCATGCTGTAGAAAAGCACCCGACTCTCTCACTCCATTAAGCGCTGGATGGGCTTGGGACACGTTAGAACCGACAAACCCTTGGCTCTGGTGCCCAGAGTGCAGCCCATCAAATAAGGACGCCTAACATGTGGTTCAAAAACCTACACCTCTACCGCCTGCATGGCGTTAAGGCTCGCAGTCTTGGCGAAATCGACACGCTGCTTGCACAGCGCTCAGCCAAGCCCCTTGGCAATTCCGACGCTCGACGCATTGGCTGGACGCCACCAGCAGGCCACTTAGGTGGTGGACAGATGCTACACCCACTCCAAGGGCGCCTACTGATCAGCGCCCTACGCCAAGAGCGCCTACTGCCCGCATCGGTCGTGGCTGAGGAAGTAGCCGAGAAGGTCGCGGAGATCGAAGAAAGCGAAGGCCGCAAGGTCACGCGTAAAGAGAAAACCGCGCTCAAGGAACAGGTCACCGAAGAGCTAATGCCTCGCGCTTTCGTGCGCAGCCAGAAAATAGACCTCTGGTGGGATACTGAGCGCAACATGATCGGCGTGAACACCAGCAGCCGGGCACGCGCTGAAGACGTACTAGACCTACTGCGCGAAACCCTTGGTAGCTTGAAGGCCACGCCCTTGAGCAGCCAAACGCTACCCATCCGCGCAATGACCACTTGGCTAAGCGACCCCGCCAGCAGACCGGCTGACCTGCAGCTAGGCGACAACTTTGAGCTCAAAGCAAAAGGCGATGACGGCATAGTGCGCGCCCGCCAAGTGGATCTCGACAGCAGCGAAATGCAGCAGCTACTCGAAAGCGGCAGGCAATCCAGCAAATTGGCGCTCAGCATCGAAGGCCAGCTCTCTTTCATCCTGCATGACGACCTAGCCCTGAAGTCGTTGCGCTTCGGTGATGCGCTGATTGAAGAAGCCGACCACGCCGACGATGGCGACGACGCCCTAGCCCGCCTGGAAACCGACTTCATCTTGATGGCGGGCAGCCTGCGCCAGAACGTAGAGCGCCTTCTTGAATGGCTCGGTGGCGAGACTGAGCGCCAGCCAGCAGCGGATAAAGGCGAGGTGCAGCCATGAGCGCCATTTACGTCAACGACCCCGCCAACGGCGAAAGCGTCACGCTCAGCGAGCTAGGCCGCCGCTACGGCCTCTCCCCCGCGTGCCTATCCCGACGCTACGAGCGCGGCTATCGCGGCAAAAAATTGGTCGAGCTAGTCAGCCGCGAAGAAGTGGCACGCGCCAAACACGCCGAATACCGCGAAAAGCTGGAGCGTCAGCAGCAGTTAGTCGATGCGAATACCGCCGCGTTGATGCGGCCGCTGAACCATATTGCGGATGTCAGCAAAATGGTGGGAGGAAGCCAGCATGTCTAAAGCGATTATCAAAGCCTTTGAAGAGCGCCTTCGGCAGATCAATGAGGAGGGCTTTACTGCTGAGCATGACGACGCTTACACGCAAGGCCAGCTAGCAAGCGCTGCCGAATGCTATGCCAGAACAGTCTTCTGGAGTCACGTTGCCCCAGGTGTTACTCCGCCTATCCCGCTCTACTGGCCTTTTGATGAAGCATGGTGGAAACCCAGCACCGACCCCCAGCGCAACATTATCAAATCCATTGCGCTACTGGTCGCTGATTATGACCGCATCGAGCGCGCTAAAACGGTCGATGAGCAGCCCAGAGAAAAAACGGTTTGGTCGAACAACGATGAAGAGTTCAACCACGAAGACCTGCACGAATTGATCTCTGATAAAGACCTAGAGGCTGGCGATACCGTCTACGTAGGCGAAGCGATCAAGCACCAGCCTAGCGCCTTTGCTGTGCGCAGTGCGCTCGGCGTCATTGAGGGCATGCAGGACAATGCACACGACTTTGCCGACGAATGGAGCGCAGGCTTTGCCGACTGCAGCCAGCCCCAAATCGACCTGCTGCAGGGGTTAATCGACGCCTGGGCAGATGCCACGCTGACCTTAGAGTTTTACGGCATCACCGGCGTTCAGCAGTACATCGTGACTGCCGAAGACGTGGAGGCCAGCCAGTGAGCAATCTCAATCTTTTCGGCCATGAACTGGTAGTCGATAACTTCGCCGGCGGCGGCGGTGCGAGCGAGGGCATTGAGCAGGCGCTAGGCCGCCCAGTGGATCTCGCCATCAACCACGACGCCACGGCCATTGCAGTGCACACCGCCAACCACCCCGGCAGCGAGCATTCAGTCGCGGACGTGTGGGACATTGAGCCCGAGCAGGCCACCAACGGCATGCCCGTAGGGCTGGCGTGGTTCTCTCCTGACTGCCGCCACCACAGCAAGGCGAAGGGTGGCCGTCCGGTATCAAAGAGCGTGCGCGGCCTCGCTTGGGTCGCGGCGCGCTGGGCAGCGAAGGTAAAGCCCCGGGTGATCATTCTCGAAAACGTTGAGGAGTTCCAAGACTGGGGCCCGCTGATCAAAGGTGAAGACGGCAAGGTGCGCCCTTGCCCAGCGCGCAAGGGGCAAACCTTCCGGGGGTTCGTGAGCTGCCTCAAGCGCCACGGATACCAGGTAGACTGGCGGATCCTCCGCGCCTGCGACTACGGCGCGCCTACCATCCGTAAGCGCCTGTTTCTGATTGCCCGCTGTGACGGCCTGCCCATCGCGTGGCCGAAGCCGACGCACGCAGACCCAAAACTGCCCGCCATGCAGCGGCGCAACTTGAAGCCATGGCGCACCGCTGCCGAGTGTATCGACTGGTCGTTGCCCTGCCCTTCGATTTTCGGCCGAAAGAAACCGCTGGCCACCGCCACGCTAAACCGCATTGCCAAAGGCGTGATGCGCTTCGTTGTGGAGCACCAGCAGCCGTTTATAGTGAAGCTTAATCACACGGCGGCTTACTACACGCCGTTTCGTGGGCAGTCGCTACTGGAGCCGCTGCAAACCATAACCACCACACCGGGCTATGCGCTGGTATCTCCGCATATCACTAAGTTTCGGACGGGTGCGGTCGGCCATGAGCTTTCGATGCCGCTGCATACCATTACGGCAAATGGCAACGCTGAAGGCTCCAAGGCGCGCCCCGGTGGCTCCACGCCTCTTGGCATCGTGACCGCCTTCCTAGCCAAGCACTACACCGGTGTTGTCGGTGCGGATCTGCGTGCCCCGTTACCCACAGTCACCACCACCGACCATAACGCCCTGGTTAGCGCCTTCATGATCAACATGAAAGGCAGCACGCGCAGCGCCAAAGATGCCCGGGAACCGCTGACGACTATCTGCGCTAGCACCACGCACGCATATCTAACAGCGGCATTCCTAGCGCCCTACTACGGCAGCGGCAGCGGCGAAACAGGCCGCGACATTCGCCAGCCAGCGCCTACGGTCACGACGAAAGACCGCCTCCAGCTGGTAACGGTCATGATTGAAGGCGAGCAATACGCCATCGTGGATATTGGCATGCGCATGCTGCAGCCGCATGAGCTGGCCATGGCGCAAGGCTTCCCAGCGCACTACCAGTTTGCCGAGATCGACGGCAAGCCCCTGGCGAAGCACAAACAAGTACGCCTGATTGGCAACAGCGTTTGCCCACCGCTTGCCCGGGCCATCGTAGAAGCCAACTTCACACACGAACAGCGGTTCATGCCGCTAAGCGAGGTCGCGTGATTCGCTCAATAAATGGCGTTGGCGGCCAGAGCCGTCAGCTCGCTGACATTGCAGAAGCCTTGCGGATACCTGAGCAACCGCCGCTGATCAGCACCCAGCGTTACCTAAACAATGCTGTCATTAAGCGCAAAGCCGAAACGTTCAAGGTGTTTTTAGTGCGGGTCCATGAGTGCACGCTGCGCGGCAAACGGTACCGCTTTCTTATGGATGGCCACCACAACTACGCAGCCGCCAAGCTACGTGGCGTGGAGCCTACTTTTACTACACCTGGCGCTAAGTTCCTGCGCCACCTGAACAAGATGACGCCGCGCCAGCAAGAGGCATTCTTTATCAACAACCTGACCGACTGCCCCCACTACTACGTTGAGACAGGCGAGATCGTGGCGGAACTAGAAGCACCTATGGAGTTAAGCCAATGAGCATGGATCAACTGTACACAGATGCGCTGAAAGAGCTTGAAGAAGTTAAGGCAGAGCGCGACGAATACCGCGACCACCTAGCGGCGATCGCTGAAATGACAGGCAATGGCGACGACATTGGCGCTGCGCATGAAGGTGTGAATGCCCTAGCGGAGGATTTGGCTAGACATAAGCGCATGTTTGCCGCTGCCTGTGAAACGCTGGGTGAAATTCAGCAAGCGCTGGGCAATAGCGTAGTGGGCATTGAACCGGAACTGGTTAAAGAGCTGGTCGAAGAGCGCGACGTGCTGGCGGCTTATGCCGAGGAGTTTTGCTCAGCAGCATATCAAGCCTCGGAAGTTATGGATGATCTTAACCGAGATCAATGCGAGGCGCGGCATCGTCTTGAACATTTCCGGTACAACATGCCTGACGCCGCAAAAAAGATAGCTGCCCGCCGCGACCTACTCCAGCAGTCACAAGGTGCCCACAAAGTGGCTCACGCCGTACTGCATACCAACCTGCTGCGCGCCCAGAACCTGGACAAGCAGGAGTACGCGGCAGGCGTGGCCACGCTGATTGGCAACCAGCTTTACCTAGACGCGCTAAAGCCAGTGAAACAAGCCGAAGGGGATGAGTGATGTGCATTGAAATCACAGAGCTGGAAAACGGTGGCAGCATCACTGTCGCGACCAAAGGGCATGTAGATCCCTTGGCGTTTGTTGAGGCTTACGGCTTGCGCTCTGGCGATCCTAAGGAGGACTGGCCAAGCATTGAAGAGGTTCAGCACGTCTACATGCGCAAGACGCCTCGGGATGGCTTCGAATCATGGTGGACGCAATGCGAAAAGGGTCGAGGCGCATTTCCGGCAACGATCATGGGGCCTTTCTGATGACCCAACCCACCCACACACACCGCGAAAGCGGTGGGAAGTTTGCCGAGCTGCAGCAGTACATGGGCACCGGGCCTCTGCTGGAAGGGCATTGGCTGATCGTTTACGAAGACCTCGACAAGGGTATTCAGAGCATCACTACCCAAGACGATTGGCTGAACAACTGGCGACCGCTCCACCCGGATGATTGCCCCGTGTGCCTGGGTAGCGGTCACGACCACATCAAGGGCAACAAAGACCGCCCCTGTGGGCACTGCTACGGGCTGGGCAAGGTGCGGGCAGACGGCGAAGCCGCTAACGATTTGTGGGAGCTTGCCACAGTGGCCACCGGCATCATCGAGCGCCAGCACGCAGAACTGCACCAGCTGCGCCAGATCGCCAACAACCCGGCCGTGCAAGCGCTGCTCGATCAGCAGCGCCAGCAGGTGATAACCGATAGCGTCGGGCGACAATACCAGGAATGGAGCGACGGCCACGGCCACGGCCCTGGTGGACAGCGGTATACAGGAGACTGAAATGAACGTGCTTACCTACACCCCCAAAGAAGCATCAAAAGCGCTGAGCGTGTCGGTGGCCACCGTGTACCGCTGGATGGATGACGGCACCCTGCCCATAGTCTTGCTGGGTAAGCGCCGGATGATTCACGCAGAGCGGTTGCGGCAAAAACTGGACGCCGACTGCGCTGGGCAGCAAACTAATTACGCGCCCGGCGTGGTGACAGGAGAAACACCATGCCCCACAAACGTAAGGGTTCACCGTACTGGTGGACCAAAATCACCCCGCCGGGAGGCGGTACGGCGATTAGACGCTCTACTGGGACGGTAGACTATCGCGAGGCAAAAGCACTGGAAGCAAAGTGGCGGTCGGAGCTCTATCAACAAAATGCCTGGGGCACTAAGCCCCAGCATTCATTCGCCGACGTCGCGACAGAGTTTCTGGTGGCCAGCCAGCAAAAGCGCACCATTGGGGATATACAGCGGCGGGTAGGCCGACTGTATGACCACTTTGGGCCAGACGTAGTAATGGAAGAGATGGCAGGAAAGGACGTGCGGGAGTTTATCTCTGCTCGGCAAGCTGACGGCGTGAAGCCAGCAACGATCAACCGGGAACTATCGATTCTCAGCGCGATGATCAACCACGCCATTGAGCAATTAGAGTGGCCCATGAGCAATCCTGTTCGCGGCAGGAAGCTCAAGGAACCAGAGGGACGCGTGCGGTGGATCACTCACAATGAAGCAGATCGGTTAGTCGCAGCAGCCAAAACGCAGCGAAGCGGGGAGCGGCTAGCAGACTTCATTCTATTGGCCCTTAACACCGGCGCACGAATGAACGAGCTGCTGAAAATGAACTGGAGTCGCGTCGATTTCCATAATGCCCTACTCCACCTGGAAGGTGAAGACACGAAAAGCGCCAAGCGCCGCTCGGTACCGCTGAACGATGCAGCGCTGGCAGCGTTAAAAAGGCGCTGGGTATGGGTCTCGCAAAATTGCCCACATAGCGAGTGGGTATTTGCCAAGGCCAACGGCGAACGACTGGGATGCATTCGACAAGGATTCAAAAGTGCGTGCACCGCTGCCCGCATCATGAACTTCCGCATCCACGATCTCAGGCACACATGCGCCAGCTGGATGATCAGTGAAGGCGTACCGCTCATGGACGTAAAAGAAGTGCTCGGGCACTCCACCGTGAAGATGACCGAGAAATATGCGCACCTAGCACCGCACCGCGCCCGCGATGCAGTAAACCAACTAGGTAAACGAGCAACAGGCAGCACCCCGGCCGAAGTGGCTCAGGATTTCCAGACACAATCTGGACACACTGAAAGACCGGTGAATTTAATAGAAGGCATGCTAGGGAGGAAACGCAGAGCCTAGAAACGAAAAAAGCCCCGTAAAAACGAGGCTTTAGAATCGAGGTGGCGGAGGGACAGGGATTCGAACCCTGGATAGGCTATTAACCTATGCCGGTTTTCAAGACCGGTGCATTCAACCGCTCTGCCATCCCTCCGGCTTATGGGTGCGTATAATAACAGCTTCCCCTTGTAAGTCAACGCCTTTTGAATAAATTAGTAGAGCCTTAAGCCAACGCGAGTTATCGCTCCGCCTTCCATTGCGCTGACTACCCAATGGATGCCGTGCCAATCAACGTCGTCGCCCACTACCGGGTGCCCGCCTACCCGTAGGGAAACAAACTCCGCCAGCGTCATCTCCTGCTCGCCGGGGCTGAGAGTTAAGCCGTAGGCCTGGGCGATGTCTTGCATATGGGCATTGCCATCTAAAGTAAAGGTGCCGAAGAAAGCGCGCTCTTGCTTGAGCTTGGCATCGCCGTTGAACAGTCGGTTCAGTGCTACCAAGTCCTCCGTGCGGCCAATCACGCAAAGCACATCACCTAGCTTCAAGCGTGTGCTGCCTTTGGGGTGCAGCATGACGTGATTGCGGAACAGCGCGGAAATCAGTGCACCAGAGGGGAAGCGCAGCAGGCGAATGGGTACGTCTTCTAGGTCTTCGTTTTCGACCACGTAAACGAACATCTCGAAGTCGTTGTCGGGCATAATACCCAGCGGGCCACGGCGGTTGGGTGTGGTACCTACCGGCACCTCGACCCTTAACCAGCGCGCCATGAACGTGAGCGAGCCGCCCTGAATAAGCAGCGACATCAGCACCACCGCGAAAGCCACGTTAAAGTAGAGCGAGGCGTTCTCTACCCCGCCAATTACCGGGAAGATCGCCAGCACAATCGGCACCGCCCCGCGCAGGCCTACCCAGGCAATAAAGAAGGTTTCTCGCCAGCGGAACTTAAAGAAAGGTTTGATAGTAATCAGCACCGCGATCGGACGAGCCACGAAAATCAGCGCCAGCGCAACAAACCCAGCAGGCAATGCCACTTCCCATAGCTGGCTGGGGGTCACCAGCAGGCCCAGCACCAAGAAGAGCCCAATCTGGCTTAGCCAGGCTAGGCCATCGTGTACCGGTAGAATAAAGTTCAGGTGCCGCCCTGGCTGGTTACCAATCATCAAGCCAGCCAGATAAATCGCGAGGAAACCACTGCCACCCAGCACGCTGGTTAGCCCGAATACACTAAATCCAAGCGCAAGCGCCAGCATGGCGTAAAGGCCGGGCGCTAAATCGAGCCAGCGCAGCAGTTTGGCGCTCAGCCAACCGCCACCAATGCCCACTGCCAAACCAATACCAAACTGAGAGATAAAGAACAGCAACGTTTCGGTAATGCCGCCAATATCCCCAACCAGCAGCTCCACCAACATTAGCGTTAGGAAAATTGCCATCGGGTCGTTGGTACCCGATTCAATTTCAAGTGTGGCCCCTACCCGTTCGTTCAGGTTTACGCCGCGGCCGCTTAGCATGGAGAAAACGGCGGCGGCATCGGTAGAGCCTACAATCGCCCCCACCAACAACCCTTGCACTATCGAAAGGTCGAAGACCCACATGGCGATAATGCCGACAATGGCACTGGTAATAAAGACGCCAAAGGTGGCCAGTGAAAGTGCAGGGCGAAAGCCTACGCGGAATGTTTTGAGACGGGTGCGTAAACCACCATCCAATAGGATCATGGCCAGTGCCAGATGGCCAATGGCGAACGCCATGGAGTAGTCGTCGAACTCGACGCCTAGCAGGCCCTCTTCGCCCGCCAGCATGCCCAGGCCCAAGAAAATCAGCAGCAGCGGCACGCCAACCATTGATGAAAGGCGGCTCGCTAATATGCTGAGCGCCATAAGGGAACCACCTACCAGGAAGAACGTATAAATTGCGTCCATGTCTCTCCGTCTCTACATCAATGCCGTTCTATTATTACATGTCGGTGCTGAATTTACTGAGCGTGTTCGCTTGGTTTATGCAAGGGGCTAGCCAGGTGCTTTACCTGAAAGCTAAACTTCGCCGTCCTACCATCGGGAGTTGAGGTTATGTTGAACGCTTGTTTGCGTGGCCGTTCATTTCTAGCACTGTCATTGGTCTTTTTTTTATTATTTTCATTTTCAGCGACTTACGCAAACGAAGAGCGTGATTCAGGAAATCTCGACGCCCCTCTTTCTTTAGAAAGCGATGTAGCGCTTCCTGAAGGGCTGTGGCCCGCAGGCGACAGCAGCGCGGCTGAAGTGCCTGAAGAAGCACCCAGTATGGCGGTGATTCCCCCGCCGCCTCTTGACCCGCCACCACTGAAACAGCTCACGCTGATGCTAGATTGGTACTTAAGCCCCCAGCATGCCGCCCTCATCGTGGCGAAAGAGCGGGCCCTGTTTGCCGCCCAAGGGCTTGAAATCGAGCTATTAACCCCAGCCGACCCCTCCATTGCGATTAAGCTGCTGGCGGCCGGAGAAGTGGATTTAGCGCTCACCCGCCAGCCGCTGCTACATTTACATGCCCACGATGGCGCGCCAATTACACGCATCGCCACGCTGATAGAAACGCCGTTAAATGCAGTGATCGTGGCAGGTGAAGCGCCAGCACCAGCAGCGGTTGCCGACGCCCTAGCCGATTTACACTACGGTTATTCCACCCGCGAGGGGCGTGATGTGTTAGTGGAACAACTTCTGCCCCGTTCAGTGCGCCAAGTCGATGACTTCGTTGCGCCTGAAAGCGTCCATTTTGATGCCGCCGATGCACTACGTTCGAGCAGAGTCGACGCCGTGGCGGATGGTTTTTTTCATACGCTGCCCCAGCAGCTCGCCTCCGATGGGATCGTCACTCATACCGTGCGCTACAGCGACATCGATATCCCGCGCCACGATGGGCTGATTCTATTAGCCAATAGCGACTCCGTTGCCCGTCAGGCCACCACCTGGTCGCGGGTGCTGATCGCTCTGGAAGAAGCCAGCAACTGGATGATTGAGCACCCAGAAGAAGCCTGGACGCTGCTGGTCACAACACACCCCGTACTGGATAACCCCATCAATCAAGAGGCGTGGGATGACCTGCTCCGCCGCGTTGCGTTAAGTCCTGCGGCACTAGACGAGCGGCGCTATGCGGCGTTTGAAAGCTACTTGCAGAGTGCGGGCGTCACAGAAAATTCAATTCCCGTCACGCGGCTGGCGGTGAACCCCCACTTACTGATGGAGCGCTAACCCGCACGCCGTAAAACAGCTTGCAACCCCCTCAACGCGCTGGAGCAGCATGCAAGACACCCCGTTAGTGTTTATCGATGTGGAAACCACCGGCACCCGGGCCACTAGGGATCGTATTACCGAAATAGCGGCCCTTAAGGTGGTGGAAGGTGAAGTTGTCGAGCGTTTTGTTAGCCTGATTTACCCAGGCACCATCGTGCCCGCCCATATCAGTCAACTGACCGGTATTTATGACGATATGCTGGCGGATGCGCCCGCTTTTTCAGCCATTGCGGAGGAACTGCTGGAGTGGTTGGGCAGCGCTTGTTTGGTGGCACATAACGCCCGGTTCGATGCCAGTTTTCTGCGTAACGAGTTTAAACGTGCGGGATACATCTATCGACCCACGCTAATATGTACGCTGCGCATTTCTCGACGCTTAAACCCTTCGCTGCCCAAGCACAACTTGGCTGCCCTGCTGTCCCATTTTAATATTCCACTGATGCGACAGCACCGCGCCGAAGATGATGCCGTGGCACTCTGGGAATTATGGCAGGCATGGCAGCGCGAGTGTGATGCGGCTACCTGGCAGGCAGCGCTTGCCGATGAGCAGCACCACCGCAGCCTGCCTGCACATCTCTCCAGCGACCAGCTAGCCGACTTGCCCAGCGCCCCTGGCGTGTATCTATTTTATGGCCATAACCGCTTGCCGCTTTACATAGGCAAAAGCGTAAATCTGCGCAGCCGGGTATTGGGGCATTTTCAACGCGATCATCAAGATGACAAAGAGATGCGCCTCGCCCAGCAGATTCAGCATATCGAGTGGGAAGAGACCGCCGGTGATTTAAGCGCGCAGCTGCGGGAAGCGCAGCTTGTGAAAACGCTAATGCCGATTTTGAATCGTCAGTTGCGCCGTCAGGGCAGCTTGAAAACGTGGTATTGGCCGAGCGATGCGGCCTGCCCCACACTAGTGAGCGGTAAAGCCATCAGCCAGCACCAGCCGGGCAAACTGTTCGGGCTATTTAGAAGTGCCAAAGCAGCAAAAGAGGCGCTGCGCAGTATTGCTGAAGAGCATCAGCTGTGCCCACAGGTGTTGGGGTTAGAGAAAGGCAAGGGCCGCTGCTTTGCTCACCAGCTAGACAAATGCCGTGGCGCATGCTGCCAGAAAGAACCGCTAGATACTCACACTCAGCGGGCACAACAGGCACTTGCCAAGCTGCAGGTAAGTGCGTGGCCTTGGCCGGGCAGAATCGTGATTCGTGAACAGAGCCGCAAAGGCGGCCCGGTAGCGCATCATGTGGTCGATCACTGGTGCTACCTGGGCAGCGCCACCACTAAGCGGCGCGCCCAAACGCTAAAAGGCGATACGCCGCAGTTTGACGTGGATACCTACCGCATACTGAACCGGTTTTTAAACGCCCCGGAACAGCATCAGCTTACGATTGCGCCGCTATAAAGGCGTCGATCGCTTGCTGAAACGCATCAGGCTGGTCGGCATGCAGCCAGTGGCCAGCGTTTTTGAGGGTGACCAGTCGCGCCCGAGGCAGCACTTCACGCAGCGCTGGCAGCATATCGTCGCTCACGTAGTGGGAATCGGCACCGCGCAGTACCAGCGTCGCGCCTTCAAACGGGGAATCACCATCGGGCTCACCGATGATGGCCTCGTAGCCGTGTTGGATTTCATCCAGGCCAACCCGCACGCCCATAATGCCCTGCTCATCGCGCACTAGGTTGGTGGCCAAAAACAGCCGCGTGGGGCGCGAATCGACGTGCTCTGCTAGCAGGGCGTCTGCTTCGCGGCGATTGGTTGGCTTGCCTTTTCGTACTTGCTCCAGGGCAGCAAACACATCGTCATGGCCGTGCTGATAGGCCACCGGGGCAATATCGGCCACCATTAGCGAGAGGCAGCGCTGCGGCGCTTGGCGCGCCAGCGTAATGGCTACCTTGCCGCCCATGGAGTGGCCTAAAATATGCGCTTGCTCAATACCCAGCTTATCTAACGCTGCCAGCACATCCTGGCTCATGGCGCTATAGCTCATGCCTTCTGCGTGTGGGGAGCGTCCGTGGTTACGCAGGTCCACCGCCACTACCCGGCGCTTGCGCTGCCACACTTTCAAATGCGAGCGCCAATTATCGGCACTGCCGAGCAAGCCATGAATCACGACCAGCGGCTGGCTATCCGCGTCGGCGTCAGCAGGCAGGTCAATCGCGTAAAGATCCACGGGGACATGGTCGGTCATGCTATTTCCTTATCGGTTAAGCGGTTCGCGGCGCAGCATCGTCCTGCCCTGTCCATACCACCAAGCGGCGCGTTAGCCATGCGAGCAGCAGGCCATAGAGCGGCAGGAAGAACAGCAGGCTAATGCCCAGCTTAATGGCGTAGTCAACGGCAGCAATTTCCACCCAGTGCTGAGCCATAAAGGGGTCAGGACTGTTATAGAAGGCGGTGGCAAAGAAGGCAAACGTATCGGCAAGATTGCCCAGAATGGTCGAGCACACAGGTGCGACCCACCACGCCCACTGGCGCAGGCGGTCAAACACCTGCACATCGAGCAGTTGCCCCAATACGTAAGCAAGGAAGCTGGCAACTGCAATGCGGGCAACAAACAGGTTCCACTCGCCGAGTGCCTCAATGCCGGCAAAGCTGCCGCGTGGGAAGATCACTGACACCACGTAAGACACCAACAGCGCCGGAAACATCACGCGTAGGATAATCGTGCGGGCTGGCCCTTTACCAAATAGGCGCACCGTTAAGTCGGTGGCTAGAAAGATAAACGGAAAGCTGAACGCGCCCCAGGTGGTATGAAACCCAAACAGCGTAAACGGTAGCTGCACCAGATAGTTACTGGCAGCAATGATGGCGATATGGAAGGCGACCATTACCATGAGGCAACGGCGATGCTGAGCGTCGGTTAAAGCAAACATACAGATTGGCCTTTTTTTGGTTGATAGAGGGGTAAGGGAACCCTCGAAAAAGCGCGTTGAGCGCCACTGGGGCGCGCATTATACGCGTTCCTCACGGTAATAAAAGAAAGCATAAAATTGAACGCACAAAGCCGCCCATGGGGTTGGGCGGCTTTGTGCGTAGTTTGAGCGTGGCAGAGAAGATGCTTAGCTATCGGTGGAGGTTGCTTGATTGGCAGCACCCACGTTGCGTTCACGCATCGCTGCATGCACATCTTCCAAACTGGTGGGGTCATCAATGGTAGAGGGAATGCCGAAGGATTTTCCATCGGCGATATTGCGCAGCAGTTTGCGCAGTATCTTGCCCGAGCGGGTTTTGGGCAACCGGTTCACTACCAGCACCTGCTTAAAACAGGCGATGGGGCCGATATGTTCACGCACGCGCTCAATCAGTTCGGCTTCCAGGGTTGCTTCGTCGCCGTTAAAGCCATCTTTGGGAATCACTAGCCCCACTGGTAGCTGCCCTTTTAGTTCATCATGAATGCCGATTACCGCACATTCCGCCACTGCCGGATGCGCGCCCACTACTTCTTCCATCTCACCGGTAGAAAGGCGATGACCCGCTACGTTGATCACATCATCGGTTCGCCCCATGATGAACAGGTAGCCCTCCTCATCAAAGTAGCCGCCATCGCCGGTCAGGTAGTAGCCAGGGTAAGCGGCCATATAGGCACTGTGAAAGCGCTGGGGGTCGCGCCAAATACCCACCAAGCAGCCCGGCGGCAGCGGCTGCTTGATGACGACGCTGCCCTGCTGCATGGCGGGCGCCTGTTCGCCGTCGCGGTCAAGAATCTGCACGTTGAAGCCGGGCACCGGGTAAGTGGCAGAGCCCGCCTTAGTGGCCGCTGCTTCAATGCCCGGCAAGTTGGCGGCAATCGGCCAGCCGGTTTCAGTTTGCCACCAGTGGTCGATGACCGGCACATCGAGCAGGTCATCCAACCAATGAAAAGTCGGTGGATCTAAGCGCTCACCAGCAACATATAAGTGCTGCAGGCTGCTGATATCGTACTTTTCCAACTGCTTGGCGTCAGGGTCCTCTTTTTTGATGGCCCGAAACGCTGTTGGGGCGGTGAAAAAACTCTTCACTTTGTACTCATCAATCAAACGCCAAAACGCTCCCGCATCCGGTGTTTTCACCGGTTTACCTTCATACACTACCGTGGTGCAACCGCGCAGAAGCGGTGCGTAAACAATATAGGAGTGCCCTACTACCCAGCCCACATCCGAGGCGGTAAACATCACATCGCCTGGATTAAGGTCGTAAATCACTTCCATCGAATAGGCCAAGGCGACCGCATAGCCGCCAGTGTCTCGCACCACGCCTTTGGGCTTACCGGTAGTGCCAGAGGTATAGAGCACATACAGCGGGTCGGTGGCTTTCACGGGTACGCAATCCACAAAGGGAGCATCTGCCACGAGTTCTTGCCAGTCCACATCGCTAGGTTGTAACTCTGCACGATGCGCTTCGCGCTGAAATACCACGCAAGCATCTGGCTTGAAGCTGCTCAGCGAGATAGCTTTTTCGACAATGGGCTTATAGGGCAGCACCTTATCAACTTCGACTCCACAGGAAGCAGCAATCACTACTTTCGGTTCAGCGTCTTCAATGCGAGCTGCCAGCTCGTGGGGCGCAAAGCCGCCAAACACTACCGAGTGCACCGCGCCTAAACGGGCGCAGGCGTACATGGCGATCAATGCCTCAGGCACCATGGGCATATAAATAATGACACGGTCGCCTTTGGTTACCCCCAGCTTGGCAAGACCGCCAGCAAACCGCGCCACCCGGTCGCGTAGCTCAAGGTAGCTAATGGTTTGCTTGGATTGAGTAACCGGTGAGTCCCAATAAATGGCGGGTTGATCACCGCGCCCTTGCTCAACGTGGTAGTCAATGGCGGCATAGCAAATATTCAGTTCGCCATCGCCAAACCAGCGGGCGTGCTGCTGGTCGTCATAGGTAAGGATGGTGCTAGGCGGCGTGTACCAAGGCAGCTTTTTGGCCTGCTCGGCCCAGAAAGTCTCAGGATGCTCAATAGAGTGCTGGTAGGTGCGCTGATAGAGGCTCATGGTGACCTTGTGATTATTGTGTCGGTTGATAAGCATCTTCGAAGCAAAGATGGATTGTTGACACTTTATAAAGTAACCATCAATTTCACCCTCATACTATGGGATAAAACGCGACCAAAGCCGTAGCCAAACGCAGACATTGTCGACAAAAAAACCCTCACTACCATTGATAGAGCGTTAAACCCATATTTGGACAAAAACCGCTAAATTACTGATCATTAAACAACCCAATCCTCGCGACGCGACGATGGCTACATAATCTATAACAACGCTGTCACTACAGTGTAGGCAAGGAGATCCTCATGTCTGCTTCTACTAGCGCCGCTGCACGTCTTCTGGACCATAACTGTCATGCCATTGAGGCAGGCACTAACCTGCTCAAAGCGTTGGCGAATGAAAAACGCCTACAGATTCTGTGTTTGCTGGCAGAAAAAGAGCTGTCGGTGACGCAAATTAATCAGCAGCTTTCATTGAGCCAGTCGGCGCTTTCTCAGCACTTGGCGATTTTGCGTCGCGACCAGTTGGTCAATACGCGGCGGGAGTCTCAAACCATCTATTATTCACTCAGCAGCGAAAGCGCCAAGGCAATTATTAACACCCTGGCGCAACACTATGCTGCCTAGTATTGGGAACTCAGTCTTGGCTACTGAGCACTCGCTGTTCAAGCGAATCTAACGACGCTGCCAGCCTGCTGCGTCGATCACGCCCAGAGCCTTCACCATGGCATGCTCCACGCCCGCCGATACCGCTAGCCCGACCTTGCGGCTGATGGTTTTCGGCGGCTCTAGCTTCACGCGATAAACCTGCGCTTGAGCGATACGCTCTACTAAATAGGCCTCGCTGGTTCCCACGCTATCCACCAGCTTCTGCTCTAACGCTTCACTGCCGTACCAAATCTCTCCGGTGGCAAGTTTTTCAATATCCATGTCGGGCCGGTGCTTAGCCACGTAAGTTTTAAATAGGCGATGGGTGTTTTCTAGGTCATCGATAAATTTCTCACGCCCTTCTTGGGTGTTTTCCCCAAGTACGGTCAACGTGCGCTTATATTTACCGGCAGTAAGTAGCTCAACATCGATATCGTTGCGTTTGAGCAGGCGATGAATATTGGGCACTTGCGCGACCACGCCAATAGAGCCAATCACCGCAAACGGCGCGGCTTTAATGTGGCTGGCGGTGCAGGCCATCATGTATCCGCCGCTGGCGGCCACTTTGTCGATGCATACCGTGGTGGTGAGCCCCGCTTCTCGCAGCCGGTCCAATTGAGCAGCGGCTAAGCCATAGGCGTGTACCAGACCACCTGCTGATTCCAAACGCACAATGACTTCATCATCAGTGCTGGCCACCTCAATCACCGCCGATACCTCTTGGGCGAATTGCTCGGCTTGCGAGGCTTTAATATCGCCATGGAAATCCAGCACCCATACTTTTTGGGCGTTTTGGGCCTCGCTCTTGTCTTTCTTGGCCGCCTTTTGCCGGGCTTTCTCTTCGTGGCGAAACGCCTTAACCAGCTTTTTACGTGCGCCATGCACTGTTGTTGTCACGCGTAGCCGACGATTGCGCGCCCGGCGTTGATCATTAAGCGACTCTACATAAAGCTTAAGGCCATGTTCGCTGCTCTCTTTATTACGCCGCATCATCACCAACAGAATCCCAGCAGCGGCCATCACTAAGGTTGTCTGCAGTAAAAATGTGCCCATTTCCGCGAGCCATTCAGTCATCATCACTCTCCTCTTGCTGTGTTGATACGGTTCAAATGTGAATTTTTTGCTCTCTAGCACGCAAACACTGCGTGGACTGCTAATGAGACTTGATTAAAACAAATGTTTAAAATAGTCTCACCCAAGGCATCAACTGCTTGTTAGCCGACTAACGCTTAGGAACTAATCTATGTCATCTAATACACTTGAAAAGTTGCAGTCCCGCTTCGACCCAGAGGCGGCAAAAGGGATGAATGAGGTTTTTCAATTTCATTTTTCCGACGCCGGCAGTTACTACCTGGATATCCAGGACGGTACGCTGGGTGTACATGAAGGTGAGCACGACGATCCATCGGTCAGCCTAAGCATGAGCACCGACACGCTAAAGGGCATTATGAGTGGCGAGATCAACGGCATGACAGCCTTCATGACTGGCAAGCTTAAAGCCACCGGCAACGTAATGCTGGCGACTAAGCTCACCAGCTTGTTCCCCAGCCAGTAAGCCTGCCCTGCTAGCGCCATCGCGCCAGGTGGGTTTCAATTAAGTCACGCGAAATTGAGTAAGGCGGCGGCAGCGACGGCAGCTGCCGCGGTGAAAACCACGCGGCGTCACTAATTTCTACGCCATCAATTTTGATGCGCCGCGTGGTGGCTTCGGCAAAAAAGCCAAACATCAGCGAATGCGGAAAAGGCCACGCCTGACTATGGTGGTAACGCAGTTGGTCCACATGCACGCCCACCTCTTCAAATATCTCTCGATGCACGGCCTCTTCCGCCGACTCCCCAGGCTCAATAAACCCTGCCAAAGTAGAGTAACGCCCAGGTGGAAAACGCGGGCTACGGGCTAGCAGCATCGCTTCACCACTGGTCACCAAAGTAATGATACAGGGCGAAATACGCGGATAGTTACGATGACCGCAGGCATAGCAGTGCATCGCGAACTCTGCTTCAAGCTTGGTCGCCTTTTCGCCGCAGCGGCCGCAGAAGCGATGGTTCTCAAGCCAGGCGCCTACCTGCAAGGCCGTTGAGAGCAGGCTGAACCAGGACGCGGGTAGCTCACCTAGCCACTGACGTCCATCAATCCAGTCATCGCCCGGCTTATTCTCTACCAGTAGCGCCACGGGTTCATCGTGCCAATAGCATAGCGGCTGCATCTGCTCGCTCCAGGGCTGCAACGGCTGTAACGGCGTTAATTCCCCCGTGAGCGGCGCTGGCGCAATATGGCTACGGGAGACACGGATGACCCGCCCCTCTTTGGCATGATGAGGAATTTCACGTTTAAGCATCGGCAGAGGCACCGTCTAGCGGCTCTTGGAACCAGCGTAACTGGTGCGCTTCGCATTTGGCTTGATGAGCGGCGTGCTCTTCAGCAGTTGGCCTCACCACCCGAAGTTGGCCTGGGGTTAGCGAGAGGCGCTGTATTGAAAGCCCTTCGCTCGCCTGATTTTGCTGTTTTTTGTCACCACCACTTTCTGCATCTAACGTTAGCGCCGTTTGGCCGCCGGTCATTGCTAGGTAAACATCAGCAAGAATCTCGGCATCCAACAGTGCGCCGTGAAGTACCCGGTGACCAT
The DNA here is from genome assembly GCF_044543515.1 of Vreelandella lionensis. Lineage (NCBI taxonomy): Bacteria > Pseudomonadati > Pseudomonadota > Gammaproteobacteria > Oceanospirillales > Halomonadaceae > Vreelandella > Vreelandella lionensis. Next base: position 123,863 of record NZ_JBITWC010000003.1, read on the forward strand.
TATCGATGTCGTAGCGCTTACACAGCGCATCCAGGCTATTACGCTGGCCTGGGTGCATCTCCCGTGCCATGACTAGCGTATCCAGAATACGGCAGTGATCTCGCACCGGGCCTAACGCGGGTGCCTGGCGGCGCTTATTGAGCATGCCTAGCTCATGGTCAATAAAGCCGACGTCAAAAGGCGCGTTATGGATAACCAGCTCGGCCCCTTCAATGAACGCCCAGAAATCATCTGCGATCTCGGCAAAGACCGGTTCATTAGCCACTTTGGCATCGTCAATGCCGTGTACCGCGACCACTTCCGCGTCGATGTGGCGCTCTGGGTTGATGTATTGGTGATAGGTGCGCCCGGTAAACCGTCGATTGATCATCTCTACGGCACCGACCTCTACCAGCCGGTGACCATCTTTGGGGTCAATGCCGGTGGTTTCCGTATCTAGGATGACTTGGCGCATGCCGCTCTCCTCTGATGTTCATCGATGGCTTCGTTAGCCAATTCATCTGCGCGCTCATTACCGGGATGGCCGCTGTGCCCTTTTACCCAGTGCCACTCAACCTGGTGGCGCTGGGTTTCTTCGTGAAGGGTCTTCCACAGCTCAGCATTTTTGACGGGCTGTTTGGCCGCCGTTTTCCAACCGCGTTTAATCCAGTTATGAATCCACTGGGTAATGCCCTGGCGCACGTATTGAGAATCAGTCCACAGCGCCACTTCACAGGGCTTATTAAGTGTGCGTAGCGCCATAATCGCCGCCATTAACTCCATGCGATTGTTGGTCGTCTCCGCTTCATAACCTTTTAAGGTTTTTTGATGAGGGCCGCTTTCCAGCATCACCCCCCAACCACCTGGACCTGGATTGCCTCGACAGGCCCCATCGGTGTATACCGTCACCCGGGGCAGCCCCTCGGCTGCTTGCTTACTCACGTTCACTATCCTTTTTTAGACAACGTTGACCTGACGGGTATCGCATAGGGGCACCCGAGCGTGTAGCGCCTAACGATGTGGGTGACACAGGCGCGCGCAGCCCAAATTTCACACGTTGGATTGGTGCATGGCGTTGGCGACGCTGGGCTTGAATCATATAACTTTCGCCTAGCGGCAAATTATGCCGACGCCCCAACGCTTCCCAGCGCTCTCCGCAGGAGTTACTCATTGGGCCACGAAAACAGCAATAGTCTACGCGCTCCACCTCAAAATCGACAAACGCCAGCCAGTCCTTCAGCCGATTCGCCGAGCGCCACTGCCCATTCCAGGGGAAGTCCGACGGTGGCTTTCGCCAGCGCTGAGTCAACCCATTCAAGCCCAAGGGGTTGAAGCCGAACAGCACCAACATGCCATTATCAGCCGTAACGCGCGCGGCCTCTTGCAGCGTGTAGTGCGCATCGGAAAGATGTTCTAACCAGTGGTGAATGACAACGGTATCGAGGCAACGGTCGGGTAATGCCAGCTGATCGGGGGGGCATACCAGCGTTGAGTCACTTTCGGCCAACGCGCGATTTGGCGACCAGCGTATCGGGTGTGCGATCGCCGACATGGTCATTAGCGCTGGCCCCATACTCATCTCTAAGCTGTGCCCACCTTTACGGCCCTCAACCACCGGGCCGAGGCAGGCGCGTTGTGTTTCCCAGAGCGCGCGGCCTGCGTCTGTTTGCCAGTATGCCTGCGCGTTTGTCATACGCTGGGCGAGGCTAGTGGCCTTTGGCGAATTTGACATAAACGGCGCTTCCCTCCACAGTAACTGCTTTTTAACGTCGCTTTGCGCCAGATTTCGCGCGCAGCAGCGCTTTTTTTGAATTTTCCGCATTTTAGAATTTAAAGGATCTCGCCCATGATGAGCGTGACACCGATTCCCGCCCTAAGCGACAACTATATTTGGCTAATAAGACAGGATACCAGTCAAAGTGTTTGCGTGGTGGACCCCGGTGAAGCCGCGCCTGTCATCGAGTTCCTCGAGCGTGAATCGCTCACTCTGGATACCATTCTGATTACTCATCATCATCAGGACCACACTGGTGGACTAGATGCGCTAACCAAGCGCTATTCACCCCGTGTGATTGGTCCTGACAACCCCAGCATCAAAGGAATTGATGAGCGAGTGGGCGAAGGGGACCAAGTACGCATTATGGGGCGCCTGTTTGAAGTTATGGCCACTCCTGGCCATACGCTTGATCACATTAGCTACTTTACGCCGGGTATTCCTGCCCTGCTTTTCTGCGGCGACACGCTATTTTGCGCCGGTTGCGGACGCTTGTTTGAAGGCACCCCAGAGCAGATGTTTACTTCATTGAACCGCTTTGCGGAACTACCTGAAGATACCCTGGTCTTTGCAGCACATGAATACACGCAGGCGAACCTGACGTTTGCACGTGCTGCCGACCCTGATAATGATGCTGTTACGCATGCACTGCAGGAGTGTGAGAAGGCACGGATGTTAGACCGGCCTACTTTACCCAGCACGATAGGACGCGAGCTGAAAATCAACCCCTACCTGCGCGTGGGCACCGATAGCGTGCGCCAAGCGGCAGGCTCTCAGGGGGCAAACGATGATGACCTCGCCACGTTCACCACTCTACGGGAGTGGAAGAACCGTTTTTAAGAACGCTATCGAATAGAAACGAACCAAACTATGACCTATCGAACGATTCGCCAGCGCTTACTGTTAAGCGCTGGCAGTACCGTAATAATGGGCCTTTTTCTGGCCGCAGCGGCAAACTCTCAAGCCTCTGCCACTGACACAAACCGCACCTATACCACTGTTAATGACGCATCGATGGACGATGGCAACCAGAAAAATGCCAATCGTTTTCAGCCTACTGCGTTGCATCACCACTTCTGGGAAGCCCTTGTGCTTGAACCCCAGGATGCCTGGAGCTCACTACGCTCAAGCTTCCAATGGCAGGAAAAAAACTTGCCTGCCGATGCTCAGGCTAGAGTCGATGAGTGGATTGAGTACTACCGCTCCAGCCCGCATAACATCGCGGCTATTACCGAGCGCGCCACCCCTTGGCTTGCCTGGATTGCGCAGCAGGTCAGCGACCGCGGTCTGCCCGGCGAAATTGCCCTGATTCCTTTCGTTGAAAGCTCGTTCGACCCCAGTGCGCGCAGTCACTTAGGTGCTGCTGGCCTGTGGCAGTTTATGCCGGGCACCGGCGATGCCTTAGGGCTGGTGCGTAACGGCAACTATGATGGCCGTTTGGATGTTGTGACTTCGACAGAAGCCGCACTGGATTATCTAGAGATGCAGGCAGATCAGTGGTACGAAGGCGACCTGATGCTATCACTGGCGGCCTACAATGCTGGCGCTGGCACCGTGAACCGGGCTCAGCGCCAAGCACAGAGCCAAGGGTTGGATGGCAAATACTGGGATCTTTCCCTCCCCCACGAAACCATGCAGTACGTACCTAAGCTCAAGGCAATTGCGACGATTATTAATGATCCCGAGAAATACGGTGTCAGCCTGCCGGATATCCACCCAGACCCCGCGTTTGCGAAAGTTCAATTGGAACAGCCGGTGAGCTTAGCCCAAGCCTCCCAGCTATTAGATGTCAGCCAGTCCGCGCTGGCCGAGCTAAATCCTGGCCTGCTGAATGGCAGCCTCGACCCACGCAGTGCACAGACGCTTCTAGTGCCTGAAGAAGTTGATACTCAGGTATTAGCTCAGCTTTCGCAGTCAGACGATGCTGTGCTTGCCTCGGCCAGCACGCCTTCCGTGCATCGCGTTGAAAGAGGCGATAATCTTTCTGCTATCGCCGCGCAGTATAATCTTGATCAGCAAGACTTAATCAGGTGGAATGCTATAGATCGTCCGGAAGCACTGCAGCCAGGACAGCTGCTGTCGCTCTCTGGTCGTTAACACTCTCTGGCTACTAACGCATCAGATCAGTAGTTTAGAATTAAGGCTTTGCAAGGTGTTCACCTAGGTTTTGTTACTACAGGAAGTTGCCAATGCCACGTGGTGTGATGTTCACTAAAACGCTTTTGCTAATAAGCGGCTTGCTGCTGAGTGTGTCGCTATCTGCTTCAGATGAGGCCGTTGACACCACCACTACTCCTGTTGAAACGGTGCATGGGCTATCGCTTTACGATAGCCCGGAATTGCCGGAAGATTTCGCCTACTTTCCCCACGTTAATCCGCAAGCTCCTAAAGGCGGCTCCATTACACACACCGCCGTAGGCGGTAGCTTCGATTCCACCAATCCTTTTATTATTCGCGGAACGCCCGCCACCGGCATTTCTCAAATTTATGACACGCTGATGGCCAGCAACCCCAATGAGCCGTTTAGCCTTTATGGCTTACTAGCGAAAGGCGTGCGCCTGGATCCTGAGCGCCGCTGGATTGAGTTCGACCTACGTGAGGAAGCCCGCTTTCAGGATGGCGAGCCGGTCACTGCCTACGACGTAGTATTCTCCTTTGACTTGCTACGTGAAGAGGGTAACCCCTTCTATGCCAGCTATTATGCGGGCGTTGAGCAAGTCATCGCTATAAACGAACATCAGGTACGCTTCGAGTTCAACGATACCGAGTCTCGGGAGCTGCCGCTGATTGTGGCCCAGCTACCCATTTTGCCCCGCCACTACTGGGAACCCCGCGACTTTAGCGCGCCTACCCTGGCGGCCCACCCTGGCTCTGGCCCCTACCGGATTAGCGAAGTGGACCCAGGGCGACGCATTGTGTACCAGCGCAACGAGAACTACTGGGGCAAAGATCTGCCGGTCAACGTCGGCCGTTACAACATCGACCGTGTGGTATACGAATACTATCGAGACCGGGATATCGCCTGGGAGGCGTTTAAAGCCGGGTTAACAGATTTCCGTATTGATGCCCGCGCAGCCACCTGGGCCATTGGCTACAACTTTCCCGCCTACCAAGATGGTTTAATTAAGCGCATCACCGTTCCTGATGTAAACCCGTCGATGATGCAGGCGTTTGTCTTCAACCTCCGCGAAGAGAAATTTCAAGACCCACGGGTGCGTGAAGCCTTGAGCCTGACGTTCGACTTCCCCTGGTTAAACACCAATATTTTCTATAACACCTACGCTCGCACGGAGAGCTTCTTCCAAAACTCGGAAATGGAAGCCATCGGCGAACCCTCCGAGGCTGAACTGGCGTTGCTCGAACCGTTTCGTGATGAGCTGCTGGCATCTCATCAGTCAGAGCGGCTTTTCACTGATCCACTCCCCATTGAGCATCCGGTGGAGCTTCGTGAACGCTTAAGGCTAGCGCTTGAGCTTCTGCGTGAAGCGGGTTACCGCGTCGATGATGGCGTACTGGTTAATGCCGAAGGCCGCCCACTCTCGCTGGAGGTACTGCTTTACGACTCCGGCTTAGAGCGCGTTGTGCAGCCCATGCTGCGGAACATGGCGCGCTTGGGTATCCAGACTTCCCTACGCATTGTCGATATCAACCAGTACCTTAACCGCGTACGGGATTATGACTACCACATAGTGATCAGCCACTTCCCGCAATCCAATAACCCCGGTAACGAACAGCGGGACTACTGGACCAGCGCCGCCGCCGAAGCGCCGCAAAGCCGCAATCGGATGGCACTGGCCCACCCCGCCGTTGATGCCCTGGTGGAAGAGATCATTCGGGCAGAAGACCGCGAGTCGCTGGATACCGCTACCCGCGCCCTTGATAGGGTGCTGCGCTGGGGCTTTTATGTGATCCCCCACTACCACTCCGGCGAGACACGCATTGCAGTATGGGATAAGTTTGGTTACCCGGAACCATTTCCCGCCTACGCCATGGATTTAGATGCCTGGTGGGTAGATAGCGAACGTGAAGCAGCGCTGCAGCAACGTAATCGTCGCCGCTAGCGTTTGTCGTTGCGGCTGACCTTCGTTTATCACAATCGCTCACAACAATAGCCTGTTTACATCATTTCGTGGAGTGCACTGTGGCACGTTATACCCTACGCCGACTGCTACTAATGATCCCGACCCTGTTCGGAATCATGCTGCTTAACTTCATGATTGTGCAAGCCGCCCCCGGCGGGCCGATTGACCAAATGCTGGCGCGTTTTGAAGGCGCTAACGCCATGGCCAGCACACGGCTGGATATGGGCGGTGCCGATGTACAGGTCAACGATGACTCCCGCGGGGCGCGCGGTATCGACCCGCGCTTTATCGAACAGTTGGAGCAGCAGTTTGGCTTTGATAAGCCTGCCCATGAACGCTTCATCGGCATGATGGCGGACTATCTCACCTTCGATTTCGGCACCAGCTTTTTTAGAGACAGGCCGGTGATTGACCTGATGATCGAGCGGCTGCCGGTGTCGATCTCCCTCGGTTTATGGACCACCCTGCTGGTCTATTTGATTTCCATTCCGTTAGGCATTCGTAAAGCCCTGCGCCACGGTTCACGCTTCGACGTATGGACATCGGGGCTGGTCATTGTCGGCTACGCGATTCCTGGTTTTCTGTTCGCCATTCTACTGATCGTACTGTTTGCTGGCGGCACCTACCTGGATTGGTTCCCGCTGCGCGGGCTGACCTCGCCGGATTTTGCCGAGCTATCCGCTTGGGGCAAAGTGAAAGACTACTTCTGGCACATCACCCTGCCGGTTATCGCGGCGGCCATTGGCAGCTTCGCCACCCTCACCATGCTAACCAAAAATAGCTTTCTGGATGAAATCCATAAGCAGTATGTACTCACTGCCCGAGCCAAAGGCGCCGATGAGCAGCGCGTGCTGTATGGGCACGTCTTTCGCAATGCCATGCTAATTATTATCGCGGGCCTGCCCTCGGCAATGATCGGTATTTTCTTTACCGGCGCGCTGCTGATCGAGGTGATTTTCTCCCTGGATGGGCTGGGCCTGCTGGGCTTTGAAGCGGTCATGCAGCGTGACTACCCGGTGATCTTCGGTACGCTGTTTCTCTATACCGTCATCGGGCTGCTGCTCAAACTGATCTCGGACTTAACCTATGTGTGGGTTGATCCGCGTATCGATTTCGCGTCGAGGGAGTCTTGATATGCACGCCATTACCCCACGCCTCTCACCGATCACTTTGCGCCGACTGGCAGCGTTTAAAGCTAACCGCCGTGCTCGTATCTCGCTGTGGCTCTTTGGCATCTTATTTATCATCAGCCTGTTTGCCGAGCTGATCGCCAACGACAAACCGATTGTGATGCAGTATGACGGCCAGTGGTACGTGCCACTGCTGGTGGATTATCCAGAAACCGAGTTCGGAGGTTTCCTCCCTACCCGTGCCGATTACCTGGACCCGTTTATTCAGCAACAGATCAGCGACCACGGCTGGGCGCTCTGGCCGATCATTCCGTTCTCCTATCAAACCCTGGATATGCAGATGACGCAACCCTCGCCTGCGCCGCCGGATAGCCGCCACTGGCTGGGCACCGACGACCAGGGCCGCGATGTGCTGTCGCGAGTCATCTACGGTTTTAGGCTTTCCGTGGCGTTTGCGTTAGTGCTAACCGCTGGATCGTTAGTGATTGGCGTTTTTGCTGGTGGTATACAGGGCTACTTCGGCGGCAAGGTGGATCTCATTGGCCAGCGAGTCACTGAAATTTGGTCGGGGCTGCCGGTACTTTTTTTATTGATTATTTTGGCCAGCTTTGTACAGCCTGGCTTCTGGTGGCTGCTGGGTATCATGCTGCTTTTCTCCTGGCTGGGGCTAGTGGATATTGTGCGCGCCGAGTTTTTGCGGGCCCGCAACCTGGAGTACGTTCGCGCCGCCAAAGCCATGGGGCTTCCTTCACGGCTGATTATGTGGCGGCACGTACTGCCTAATGCCATGGTCGCCACGCTGACGTTTATTCCCTTTCTGTTCACTGGCGCCATCGGCACGTTAACCGCACTGGACTTCCTCGGCTTTGGGTTGCCACCGGGCGCTCCATCGCTGGGTGAGCTAGCCGCCCAGGGCAAAAATAACCTGCACGCCCCCTGGTTAGGGATCACCGCCTTTATGACCCTGGCGATCATGCTTTCCCTGCTGGTATTTATTGGCGAAGGCCTGCGTGATGCCTTCGACCCACGCCACGTTAAACCGCGGCCACTCTCTGTCCAGGAAACCACTTCCCAGGAAACGTCCCATGTCTGAGCCCATTGCCAAACCGCTACTGCAACTTAAAGAGCTAATGGTGTCTTTTGATGGCAATGTGGTCGTGGACGCCCTCTCGCTCTCGATTCACGCTGGCGAAACGCTGGCCATTGTCGGGGAGTCCGGCTCGGGTAAGTCGGTTTCCGCACTAGGGGCCATCGACCTACTGCCAAGCAATGCGGAAGTGCGCGGTCAGCGCTGGCTGGAAGAGACCGACCTGACGCGGCTAAGCAAGCGCGACTGGAACGGCATTCGTGGCAATCGTGTTGGGTTCATTTTTCAGGAGCCGATGACCTCGCTTAACCCGCTGCACCGCATTGGCAAACAGATTAGCGAAACGCTGCGGCTACACCAAGGCTTGAGCGGTCAAGCAGCCCGCCGCCGGGCAAAAACACTGCTTGAACAAGTCAAACTACCCCGTCCTGAAGAGCTACTGGATGCCTGGCCCCACCAACTCTCCGGCGGGCAGCGCCAGCGGGTGATGATTGCCATGGCCATTGCCAACAACCCAGCGCTACTGATTGCCGATGAGCCCACCACCGCACTCGATGTCACCGTGCAGCAGGAGATTCTCGCGCTGCTTAAAGAGCTGCGCGACCAGCACGGCATGGGCGTACTGCTGATTAGTCATGACTTAAACCTGGTACGCCGCCATGCCGATCGTGTCTGCGTGATGTATCAGGGCAAGGTTCAGGAAACCGGCCACGTTGCTGAAGTGTTTAGCAACCCACAAAGCGATTACACCAAGGCGCTGATTGCCGCCGAGCCCGAAGGCCGCCCCGCTGAGCCAGTGAATACCACACCGTTACTGACGGCTCAGCAGCTACGGGTCAGTTTTAAGCGCCCTAAGACAGGTCTGTTTCAGCGGCAACCGCCGGCGTTTGAGGCGTTAAAAGCCACCAACTTGACCATCGCTCCAGGGGAAACGCTGGGCATAGTCGGTGAATCAGGTTCCGGTAAAACGACGTTGGCATCAGCGATTATGCGCTTGGTGACTAGCCAAGGTGAGGTTCAGTTGGGTGATGCTGCGCTCAGCCAGCTCTCGGGTGACGCGCTGCGCCGCCAACGCCATCGTCTGCAGATGGTGTTTCAGGACCCCTACGGTGCCCTTTCACCGCGGATGCCGGTATTCGATATTGTCAGTGAAGGCTTGCGCTTTCACTATCCAAAGCTTAGCGATGCGGAAGTGGCCGAACGGGTACACCGCACCTTGTGGGAAGTCGGCTTACCGGAAAGCTGTGCGGCCCGCTACCCTCACGAGTTTTCCGGCGGACAGCGCCAACGCATTGCCGTAGCCCGAGCGATTATTTTAGAGCCGGAACTGCTGGTGCTAGATGAACCCACGTCCGCCCTTGACCGCACCGTGCAAAAGCAGCTGGTTGTGCTGCTGCGCGAACTGCAAGCCCGCCGCCAGCTTAGCTATCTGTTTATCAGCCACGACCTTGCCGTGGTACGGGCGATGGCGCATCGGGTCATGGTGCTAAAAGATGGCGAAGTGGTCGAACAAGGCAACTGCTTGGACGTACTTGCTGCCCCTCAACACGCCTATACCAAAGCACTCATCGAAGCTGCGCACTTGCACTAAGTGCCTGCTTAACTTTTCGTTTAAGCAATTTTCCGGATGTTCTGCTGCCTTTAGTCGAAACAAGATAACGGTATAAAATATAGTGTTTTTACACAACCGAGATGCCGCAATGGGCATCTAGCCCAATCGCGGCATCTCAACGGAAAAAGGTCGCTTAAAAGCTGGCGATCTCTTCCGGGGTAAGCTCCCGCCATTCACCAGGAGCTAGGTCATCGGGCAGTACTACATCGCCAATCGAGCGACGATGCAGCGCGTTAACATGGTTACCTAAAGCAGCAAACATGCGCTTCACCTGATGGTAGCGCCCTTCGGTAATGGTGAGCTCCGCTTGTTGCGGGGTGATAAAACGCAGCGTGGCGGGCTGGGTAGGCGTTTCTTCACCTTCCAGTAAGATACCCTCAGCCACCTGTTCTATCGCCTGCTGGGCGGCCTCGCCTTCCATCGGCTCAGCCAACTCCGCTATATAGACTTTGGCACAGCGGTGGCGTGGCGAGGTAACTCGGTGCGACCATTTGCCATCATCGGTCAGTAACAGTAGGCCCGTGGTATCCACATCTAGCCGCCCTACTGGCTGCAGCCGCTCCACTTTAGGTAAGTCGATAATGTCGATTACCCGCGGGTAGAGACCCCGGCGAGCGGTACACTCCACATCCACCGGTTTATGCATCATCACGTAGCGAAGCCCCACTAAGGCGAGCCGTTCGCCGTTGAGCTTCACTTCGTCATTTTCAGTATCTACCTGGGTGGCCGCCTGCTTGATCGGTTCGCCATTGAGCGTCACTTCACCATTTTTAAGCGCACGTTTTGCTAGGCTGCGAGTTAGCGGCGTGGTCTCACTTAAAAAACGATCAAGGCGCATTATTGCCCCACTCCTGGCAGCAACGAAAAGCGGTCGGCATCTTGCCAAGCAGGAAATTTTTCACGAAAGGCATCTAGGTCCGTTTTATCTAGCGTCCCCGTTTCAATAAACGGAGTATGGGCAGTATGGTCGATCAGCGGTTCGCCTTTAAAATCGACCAGCATGGAGTCGCCACTATAGGCCAGCCCCTTGGCATCTTCACCCACGCGGTTAACACCCACCACGTAGGCGAGGTTTTCCACCGCGCGCGCCTGTAGCAAGGTACGCCACGGATGCCGCCGAGGAGCGGGCCAATTAGCCACGCACAGGATGGCATCATACTCGAAATGCTCGCCCTTTGCTGGCTGCTGGCGCATCCACACGGGGAAACGCAGGTCGTAACACACACTAAGCTGCAGCTTAAAACCGTTGAGTTCTACGATGTGGCGCTGCTTGCCCATGCCATAGCGTTCATGCTCCCCGGCCATGCGAAACAGGTGGCGTTTGTCGTAGTAGCTCACTTCTCCCGTTGGCGTTGCCCACACCATACGGTTGTAGTACTGGCCGTCGTCAACAATGGCGACGCTGCCGGTCACCACGCAGCCCCTTGCCTTCGCCTGGGTTTGCAGCCAGGCAACGCTTTGGCTCTCTTTCATGGGCTGCGCCATTTCCCGGGAGTTCATCGTGAAACCGGTGGCAAACATCTCTGGCAGTACAATCAGGTCAGTGTCGCGACTATCTAAATCACCCAGCAGTGCTTCTAAATGCGTGTGGTTGGCTTGGGGATCTTCCCAGCGTAAGTCGCACTGCACCAGGCTAGTTTTTAATTGACTCATGCCGCGTCTCCTTTGCATCGGTGTCTTTATCAATTGTGTGCTAGATTAGCATTTTTACTTAATGAGGCTGCTATGCTTCCATCCGCTCCTCGGGACCCTGAAGCGGTCAAAGGCGTCATGTTTGGCTTAACCGCCTACACCATGTGGGGTTGTTTCCCGCTGTTTTTTGCCCTCTTTGACGGAATTCCGGCCTTTGAGATATTGATTCACCGCATTTTGTGGTCGTGCCTATTCCTGGTGGGGCTGATTAGCGTGCTGGGCCGCTGGCCACCGGTCGTGGCTGCATTGGTGCAGCCTAAGCGCTTGGGCCGAGTGTTAGCCTGCGCGCTGCTGATCGCCTTTAACTGGGGCATCTATATCTATGCGGTGGAGAGCAAACAGGTGCTGCAAGCCAGTTTAGGCTACTTTCTCACCCCGTTGGTGAATGTAGCACTGGGCATGCTAGTACTTCGGGAAGTCATGGCGAAGCTACAGCTTGTGGCGCTGGGCCTCGCCAGCCTTGCCATTGCGATTCAATTTATCATGCTGGGTGAATTACCGTGGCTTAGCTTGCTGCTTGCCCTTAGCTTCGGCAGCTATGGGCTGTTTCGTAAGCAAGTGCCACTGGATGGACTGTCAGGCCTCTTCGTGGAAACGCTGCTGCTATTCCCGCTGGCGCTAATGGCGCTTACCTGGATGAGCTGGCAGGGCGAGTCACATTTCCTCCACGATGCGCCCATGTCCGCGCTGTTAGTCGTGAGCGGAGTCTTAACTGCCCTGCCGTTGATGGCCTTTGCAGGCGCGGCGCGTCGCTTACGCTTGGCCACGCTGGGGTTCTTAATGTATATCAACCCCAGCATTCAGTTCCTAATTGCCTTGACGATTTTCGGTGAGCCCCTGGGCATGATCCAACTCGCTACGTTCTTGATGATCTGGACCGGTCTTGCGCTCTACTCCTGGTCCTCATGGCAATCACGCCCGCGTCAAGCGGCGGTTTGACGAAGCAGTCGGTAACGCTGGCTGCTCTTTATGAGCCACACTGGTTGCGGTGTTTTTTTCCGGCTGGTAGCCAACACGGAAACCGCCCCAGTGCTTGCCATTAATATAAATCGGCACTGAGAGGTCGTGCATGATCTCGCCAGTATCACGCTTGTAGGTTTGCAGTAGCAGCGGTTTCTCGTGGGCACCGCAGCGACTACCGGTAGGATCGTCGAAAATACGCTTGCTGCGGCAATACTTCAGATCGTGATCATAATCGCCGGTTGGCGCGCGGCTTACCGCAGCATTGTGGGTAGGCACGTAGCCGTTACGGTCACAAGCAATGGCGTAGCTCAAGCCATATTCGTTGAGTAACGGCTCCTGAAGGCTGGGTAACTGCTGATCCGTGAAAGAATCGAACCCGGTATGGTAAAGCGGAGGTCGAGTGCCGTTAATAGCCGCATAATCTGGTTGGAACAGCGCTCTTTCTGATAGCTCCCCTCGGGCAATGGCTTTCTCAAACAGTTTACCGATGCGGTCAGCGGTTTGGCGGGCGGCTAGGAAAACCGTTTGGTGCCGACCCATTAAGCGCTGCTGAGCTAGCTCGCCATCTACACCCTCTGCGGCATCCATCAGTGCGCGCGCCTGTAGCGCTAATTCATGCATATTACGATTGCCTTCATCGACATCGTCTTCCAATTGGCGCAGGCTGTCGGCAACGGTTTGGCTGTGCTCTTTGGTGCTGTTCATAGCGTCAGCAACGCTGGTTATCTCCTGCTGAACTTGATCAAACTCTTCGGTAATTGTAGCTAGGCTACTGCCCACCCGCTGCATGCCCTGAGAGCGCTCGCGAACGCGGGTCATTAAGTCTCCCATAGTAGCCACCACGCTTTGCCCACTTTGGTGCATGTCTTTGACCAGTGCATCGACACTTTGCGTCGCGTTGGAGGTTTTCAAAGCGAGGTTACGCACTTCTCCTGCGACCACAGCAAAGCCCCTGCCATGCTCACCTGCTCGAGCGGCTTCAATGGAGGCATTCAGTGAAAGCAGATGGGTCTGTTCGGCAATGCCTTCAATCATCGAGGTGACGCTGCGCACACGCTCAATTTTATCGTTGAGTGCAGTCAGCATATCCAGCGCTTGGTTAGAGCGCTCAGCCACATCGGTCATATCATGGATGATAGCGGTCAGTTCATCGTGATTATGATGGCTAGCTTGCTGAGCATTATCGGCAAGGGCAGCCACCTGGGTAGCACTGGCACTGACCTGCATAATGGCAGCATTGATAGCGCTCATACTGGAGGATGCTTCGCTGGCCATAGTCTCCTGTTTGCCCAGCCGCTGAGCCATCAAGTCAGCGTAATGGGACACTTCCGCCGAGGCAATGGCCGTGCTACTGGCACGATTCATTAACCGGTAAGCCATAGCGCGCAGCGAGCCATAGTCTCTCAGGGGTTTTAGCCCGCGCACCGATTGCTTCAATCGGTGCTGATCAGCGCTATAAACACTATATAACCCGACAGCCATCACCCCCATACCACCCAATGAAGCGCACAACACAGCGAGGTATTTCCAAGCACCTGGCTGAGACACTAGCCCGATAGAGGCTATCAGTAGTAGCAATGGCACCAGCCAACGAAGTAGTCGCATGTGAGGCACTCTTTTTTTAGTTGACGTTGTTGAGTTGGAAAGCGCTGCGATGTAGGAGACCTCTCTTTCTCAGTAATCTTAACGGGTTATGCTAATGAAAGAAGTAGCACTTTGGGGGAAGAGCGATGTGTATTGCTGGCAAGGAAACGGCAAATGCCGTAATTATCGTTATAACGCGCTAAACTATTGCCCTTATTTTCAATGCTGCCCTTATGCACACTCGGCCTAAGCCATAGGAGCTTATGTTTAAGCGCTATTTGCCTATTTTTACCTGGCTGCCCCACTACCATAAGCGTTTGCTTGGAGCCGACCTTCTGGCGGGCTTGATTGTGACCGTTATGGTCATACCTCAATCGCTAGCTTATGCCTTGCTTGCGGGATTGCCAGCCGTGGTAGGCCTCTATGCGAGTATTCTGCCGCAACTGCTGTATACCTTTCTTGGCACCAGCCGCACTCTGGCGGTAGGGCCAGTCGCCATCATCGCGCTGATGACCGGGGCCGCGCTATCCTCGGTGGCCGCGACTGGTACCCCCGAGTACCTGCAGGCTGCGCTGGTGCTCTCGCTGCTCTCAGGGGGCATCTTGGTGGCCATGGGCGCGCTGAAGATGGGTTTTTTCAGCAACTTTTTAAGCCACCCGGTTATTTCGGGCTTTTTGACCGCCTCGGGAATTTTGATTGCCGTTAGCCAGTTAGGCAGCCTGTTGGGCGTTTCAAGCAGTGGCTTCACCCTGGTAGAGCGCCTGATGACGCTGCTACCTAATCTACCCACCTTCAATCCTTACACGGTTGTAATTGGCGGTGGAACGCTGCTGTTTCTGGTGCTGATGCGCCGTTACGGCAAACAAAGTTTGATAAAGATCGGCCTCCCCGCAGCACTCGCTGATCTAATGACCAAAGCAGGGCCCGTCTTTGCGGTAGTGGTCACCACGTTGGCTGCGTGGCACTGGCAGTTGGCTTACGAACAGGGAGTCGCCGTGGTCGGCACTATTCCCAGCGGCCTGCCCGCCCTCAGCTTTCCCTGGGGGGATGCATCGTTATGGCGAGCACTATTAATACCCGCCATGTTGATTAGCCTAGTGGGGTTTGTCGAGTCGGTCTCTATGGGGCAAATGCTTGCGGCAAAACGGCGCCAGCGTATCTCCCCCAACCAGGAGCTGATTGGCTTAGGGGCCGCCAACTTAGCGGCAGGGTTTACCAGTGGCATGCCTGTCACCGGCGGCTTATCTCGCACCGTCATCAACTACGATGCGGGCGCACAAACGCCTGCTGCTGGGGCCTTTGCCGCGCTCGGCATTGCACTTGTGACCATGGCATTTACCGGCTGGCTCTACTATCTGCCCATTGCCACTCTGGCGGCCACCATCACGGTGTCTATTTTGACGCTGGTGGATATCCCCATACTGCGCCAAACCTGGCGCTACTCTCGCAGCGATTTTGCCGCCATGGCGGTCACGATTCTATTAACGCTGGTGGAAGGCATTGAAGCGGGCATTATTGGCGGGGTGACGCTCTCTATTGCGCTCTTTTTATACCGCACCAGCCGCCCTCACAGTGCGTTAGTGGGCCGAGTGCCGGATACCGAGCACTTTCGTAATGTAGAGCGGCATGATGTGGAGACGGTGAGCAACGCAGCCCTACTGCGCATCGATGAGAGCCTCTACTTCGCCAATGCCCGTTATCTCGAAGACACCGTCTACAACTTGGTGGCCAGCCGCCCAGAGCTTGAGCATGTCGTGCTGATCTGTTCAGCGGTCAACCTGATTGATGCCTCTGCCTTGGAGAGTCTGGATGCCATCAATGCTCGCTTGAAGGATTCCGACGTCAAACTGCACCTGTCAGAGGTGAAAGGCCCGGTGATGGACCAGTTGAAAAAAAGTGACTTCCTGGATGCGTTAACCGGGCGGGTATTTTTAAGCACCTACGCTGCATGGCGGCAATTCTCTTAGCTTAGGAACGCATAAACCACTGAAAAGCCAGGCAACCGCCTGGCTTTTTTTGTGGGCCTAATGACTATTTTTGACTGCCCACTAGAACAGCGTTGACAGCCTCTCTGGCCTTACCTACTATCACCTGACCACTTAGCAAAACCAAATACCGCATAGCAAAACACAAAGTAACTAAACGTAACGAACTTAAAAGTAACAATCACAATAGAAGCAACCACAATAAAGGAGCATCTCAATGCGTCCGTTTGCTCACCGCCTACTCATCGCCGCACTTCCCCTTTCTTTATTGAGTGCATCAATCAGCCATGCCAGCGAGGTAGAACTCCCTGGCACCATGGCCTGGACCGCCTACGGCACCAACTCTAGCGGTTACGCCCAAGCCGTTGCGATTGGCAATATGCTGCAGAATAAGTACGACTCTTCTGTGCGCATCCTGCCTGGCGACAACGATGTCTCGCGCATGACTCCACTGAAACAAGGCCGTGTGGATCTTTGCGCCTGCGGTATTGCCAGCTACTACGGCGCGGAAGGCGTAATGATGTTCGCTGACCGCGACTGGGGCCCACAGCCACTGCGGGTCATTACTACCTCTACTGCCTCATTTGGGCTTTCACTGGCCGTAGCGGGAGATCTAGGCGTTGAAACCCCAGCTGACTTGGCAGGCAAGCGCATTGCCTATATCCGCGGTGACGACGCCCTGAACAAAGGTACCGAAGCCTATCTCGCCTTTGGTGGGTTAACGTGGGATGACGTCGAGCGGGTTGATTACCCCGGCTATGGTCGTTCATTCGACGGCATTATCGCTGGCGATGTAGATGCCTCTTTTACCACTACCGTAACCCCGCCCGCCCAGCAGTTAGCGAGCAGCCCACGGGGTATCAGTTGGCCGGTCTTGGACCCCAACGATGAAGCAGGCTGGGAGCGGATGGCGGCAGTTGCTCCCTACTTCCGCCCCCACGAAGTGACCGCCGGCGCAGGTGACATTAGCGCTGAAAACCCGGTTCCCAGTGCCAGCTACCCCTACCCGATTGTGGTCGCCAATCAAGACCTAGCGGATAACGTCGCTTACGGCTTGATCAAAGCGATGCAAGAAAATTTCGATGACTATAAAGATAATGCGCCAGGTGCATCGGGTTACGCATTGGAACAACAGGATCTTCAGTGGGTAGTTCCGTTCCACGATGCGGTGGTGGAGTACTACAAAGAGATCGATGTATGGACCGAGGCAATGCAGTCGCACCAGGACAAACTCGTCGAGCGCCAGAACGTGCTGATGAGTGCCTGGGAGAGCTTTATGCAGGGCGCACCCAGCGATGATGAAGCTTTCACTACTGAATGGATGGAAGCCCGTGCCACTGCACTGAGCGATGCTGGCTTCGAACCGATCTTCGAGTAATACGCCACGGGGCGGCGCCCGCCGCCCCTGCTGATTGACGGATGTCCCCCATGACTACAGATACCTCGCCTGCCAATAATAAGCAGGTTAAAGAAAAGATTAGCCAAATTCGTGAGTTACCTTCCGCGTTACGCTGGGTGCCAGCCACCGTCACTGTCATATTGATGTTGATGACACTGGATTACCTATTTAATTTAGGGTTACTCACTTTTGTCACGGGGCTAGAGACGCAGTTCTATTACGCCGTGGTCGCGTTATTGCTGCCGCTAGTGTTCTTGCTCTGGCCCATGCGCGACAGCCAGCAAGAGCAGCCTATTCCCTGGTATGACTATCTGCTCAGCGCGGCCACCCTGCTCGTTGGCGGTTACTTTGTCTATAACGCCGTGCCCATCCTGGAGCGTGGCTGGGCATTTTCTGCCCCGGAATTGGCTATTTATGCCAGCTACGCCTATTGGGTGCTGATTATCGAAGCCGCACGCCGGGCAGGTGGTTTACCAATTGCGATCATTGCCGGCTTATTTTCTCTTTACCCGCTGGTGGCAGATATAGTTCCCGGTCCTATCCAGGCGTTCCCTTCCACCCTGGAACAGACCGCTATGTACCATACGATGAGCACCGAGAGCATCATGGGCGTGCCCCTGCAGGCTTTTGCAGGCTTGGTCATTGGCTTTCTGGTATTTGGCGTGGTGCTGCAGAAAAGTGGTGGCGGCAAGTTTTTCATTAATCTCGCCTTTGCGCTGCTAGGTCATGTACGCGGCGGCCCCGCCAAGGTAGCAATTTTCTCCAGTGGGCTGATGGGGTCGATGAGCGGCAGCGTCATTAGTAACGTATTGACTACCGGTGTTTTATCTATCCCCGCCATGCGTCGTATCGGCATGAGCCGTTCCTTTGCGGGCGGTGTGGAAGCCTGTGCTTCTACCGGGGGTGTATTGATGCCCCCCGTGATGGGTGCCACCGCCTTCGTCATGGCAATGTTTCTGGACATTCCCTACTCTGCGGTTGCGCTAGCAGCGGTGATTCCCTCCATTCTCTATTTCCTAGGCCTGTTCATTCAAATCGACGCCTATGCAGCGCGCAATGACATCAAAGGCCTGCCCGCTATTGAGCTGCCGTCGATCAAGCAAACACTTAAAGAAGGCTGGTACTTCATCTTTGTCTTCGGCCTGCTGGTGTGGATGCTGCTGGTCATGCAGCGCGAAGCAGTGGCCCCCTTCTATGCCACCGCTCTGCTGCTGGTGCTCAACCAGCTCTCCAAACACAACCGTTGGGGCTGGAAAGACGTCACCGAGACGCTGTCATCTGCGGCCAAGCTGTTTGCTGAGCTTATCGCCATTCTGGCGGGCGTGGGTATGTTGGTAGGCGCGCTCTCCATGACCGGCCTGTCGGGCACCATTGCCAACGACTTTATCAATATCGCCGGCGGCAGCGTGCCATTGCTGCTAATTATGGGCGCGGTCACCAGCTTTGTGTTGGGCATTGGCATGACCGTTACCGCGGCCTATATCTTCCTGGCGGTGGCGCTCGCCCCTGCGCTGATTCAAGGCGGCGGTCTGGACCCCATGGCGGTGCATATGTTCATCCTCTACTGGGGCATGCTCAGCTTTATCACGCCACCCGTGGCACTGGGTGCCTTTGCCGCCGCCACCGTGGCCGGTGCCCGTCCTATGGAAACCGGCCTGCAGGCCATGCGCCTAGGCAGCGTGATTTACTTTATCCCCTTCCTATTCGTACTGAACCCCGCGCTAATCATGCAGGGCGAACCATGGATGATCATTGCCGTGTTTATCCAAGCGGTCATCGGCATCATCCTGTTTGCCTCCGCGATGCAAGGCTACCTGATGGGCGTGGGTCGTTTAGGTTACGGCGCGCTGCAGGAAATCGTGATTCGTGCGCTGGTACTGATCGCGGGGCTACTGCTCGCCCTACCGGGCGGCGGCATGGTACCGCTAAGCCAGTGGGAGTTGATTGGTTTAGCCGCCGTGGCGCTGCTACCCGCCGTGGTGCTTGCCCGCCTTAGCCAGCGCCATCACCAGCGTTCGCTCACTGCCAACGCTTAATGCCACCCTCGAGGATTCTTATGAGCACAAAAACAAATCTCACCCTCGTACTCGGTAGTTTAACAGCAGGCCTGCTGGCGGCTGGCAGCGCCAGCGCCATGCCTAGCACGCTGAACTGGACCGCGTATGGCACCGGCACCAGTGGCCATGCGCAGATTATGGCCATCAGCCAGCTGCTACAAGAGGAGCACGGCACTCAGTCCCGCGTCATCCCGGGTGAAAACGACACCATGCGCATGACACCGCTGAAAACGGGACGCGTGGATCTCTGCGCCTGCGGCATTGCCAGCTACTACGGCTCTGAAGGCGTGATGATGTTCGCCGGGCCGGACTGGGGCCCGCAGCCCATTCGGGTGATTTCTACCTCCATGGCCAGCTTTGGGTTAGGTATGGCCGTGGCAGGCGACGTAGAGATGGATTCCATCGCCGATCTGGAAGGTAAACGTCTAGCCTACCTGCGCGGCGACGACGCCCTGAACAAAGCCGCTGAAGCCTACCTAGCTTTCGCGGGTTTGACCTGGGATGACGTCGAGCGCGTTGACTTCCCCGGCTACAACGCCGCCTTCGACGGCATTATCAGCGGCCGCGCCGATGCCGCTATTACCACGACGGTTACCCCTGCCGCCCAACGCTTGGCGGCGAGCCCGCGTGGATTGCAGTGGCCGGAGCTACCCACTGAAGACGCCGCAGGTTGGGCACAGATGCTGGAGGTGGCCCCCTACTTCCAACCCCACGACGTCACTTCAGGCGCAGGTATTAACGCTGACCAGCCACTTGCCAGCGCCAGCTACCCCTATCCGATCATGGTGAGCAACGCGGATTTAGCGCCAGAAACCGTCACCGGCTTGATCACCACGCTAGTGGAGTCCTTCGACGACTATAAAGATAACGCCCCAGGGGCTAGCGGCTATGCCCTTGAGAATCAAAACATGACCTGGGTGGTGCCGTTCCACGATGCCGTGGTGGCGTACTACCAAGAAAGCGGTGTATGGACCGATGAAATGGACGCCCACCAAAACGCCCTGGTGGAGCGGCAACAGCTGCTAATGGACACCTGGGAAGCCTATCAAGCCGATGCGCCCGAAGACGAAACGGCGTTTATCGACGGCTGGATGGAAACCCGGCGGGCTGCCTTACAAGAAGCTGGGTTAAACCCCGTTTTTTGATGTTGCTTCAATCACGACGGAAATCATTACCTAAGGCCGCCTCTGCGCGGCCTTTTGTTTAGCCAACAACGTTCCGCAATGCAGAACGTTGTTTTGCATTATTGACTCCAACGGCGTCTTTCGCCATGATCACCTCATTCCGAATAACAACTTTAAATTTCATATAGCGAAATACGGGAGCCACTATGAGTGTTCACTACCAGCGACATGGCGAGGTCGGCGTCATTAGTATCGCTAACCCGCCCGTCAACGCATTGAGCCAAGCGGTGCGTAGCGGTTTGCTCAGCGCCCTTGAAGAGGGGTTGGCCGACCAGCAGGCCCAAGCACTGGTGGTGATGGCAGAGGGGCGCACTTTTATCGCCGGGGCCGATATACGCGAATTTGGTAAGCCGCCTCAAGCACCGCTGCTACCGGATGTCATTACCCAGCTAGAAGCCTGCCCTAAACCGCTCATCGCATCGCTACACGGCACCGCGCTAGGTGGCGGCTTGGAAGTTGCGCTGGGTTGCCACTATCGAATTGCGCTGGCAGGCACCCGCGTTGGTTTACCGGAAGTGAAGCTTGGCTTACTGCCCGGCGCAGGCGGTACTCAGCGGCTGCCCCGTTTGGTAGGTGTGGAAAGATCCCTAGACATCATCACTAGCGGGCGCTTTGTAGACGCCGCTGAAGCGCAGGATATCGGCATTATCGATGCCATCAGCGATGCCCAAACACCGCTGGAAGCGGGTTTGGCAGCGGCAAAAGAGGTATTAGCGGGACAACAGCAGGCGCGCATCACCGGTCAGTTACCCACTCCAGAGGCCAACTCCCAGGCCATTGATGACATGCGAGAGCAGCTTGAATCCAGCGCACCGGCACTGTTTTCACCGTTTCGCATTGTGGAAGCCGTTGACGCCTGCACCAAAGCAGCATCTCTGGAAGAGGGCTTGCGCCGCGAGCGTGAGCTGTTTCTTGCCTGTATGGACTCCCCGCAGCGCGCAGGGCTGATTCACCTGTTTTTTGCCGCTAGAAATCCCCATGTTGTCCCTGGCGTAGACAATGCTGAGCCCTTTGCGCAGATCGCCCTTATCGGTAAACACCCGCTTTTTGAGACGCTTCATAGCGCCGCCCAGCGCGCCAGCATAACGCTTACCGATACCCCAAACGATAGCACTGAGCTGTGCCTGCTAGCCCCTGGCGAAGATGCCAGCGCCTGCCCTTCTCAAGCGGTCACCGTAGCGCTGCAGTTACTTACCGCAAATGCCTCAACATCACCTCTCAGCCTAGTGCTTGCCGAGCGCGGCCCCTTCCATGAATTGGTCAATCACAGTGCCAGCGCGACCGACCAGCAGCGGGCTGCCTTAACACTCAAAGCGCTGCGGGCAAATGTCGTGGTAACTCAATCTCAAAGCGTATTGAGCACGCTTTATAACGCCGCAAAGCAAGCGCCCGACAACGACGCTCAGTCAGCCATGGAGCAGGCGAGCCTGACGCTAGCACAGCAAGGCGCCTGCTACCGCGAGAGCGATATTGATTTGCTGGCAGTGGAAGCGCTGGACTACCCACGCCATTTGGGCGGGCCGCACCGCCAAGCCACTCTGAAATACACTTTATCGACGCCTTCCGAGGATGCACACTCATGAACCTGACGTTTAGCCCCGAAGAGCAGGCATTCCGCGAGGAAGTCCGCCGATTTTTAGCCGATGCACTGCCGAGCGACATCCGTGATCGTGTGCGCCTTGGGCGGCATCTGCGCGCCGATGACCACATCCGCTGGCAGAATATTCTCAGCGATCAAGGGTGGCTTGCCGCCAACTGGCCTGTTGAGCACGGCGGTCCAGGCTGGTGCCCGGTGCAGCGACATATCTTCGATGAAGAGTGTGCCGCCGCCCACGCCCCTACGGTGGTGCCCTTTGGCGTCAATATGGTCGCGCCAGTGATCATGAAATTTGGCAGTGTGGAGCAACAACAGCACTACCTGCCGCGGATTCTTAATAACCAGGACTGGTGGTGCCAGGGCTACTCCGAGCCGGGTGCTGGCTCGGATTTGGCGGGCTTATCCACCCGCGCCGTGCTCAATGGCGACCACTACATCGTCAACGGGCAGAAAACCTGGACCACCCTAGGCCAGCACGCCAATATGATGTTCTGTTTGGTGCGCACCGACCCCCACGCTAAAAAGCAGGCGGGTATCAGCTTTTTGCTGATCGATATGCAGACCCCCGGCATTACCGTACGGCCGATTATCACCCTCGACGGTGCTCATGAAGTCAACGAAGTGTTTCTCGATAATGTGCGCGTGCCGGTAGAAAACCGCGTGGGTGAAGAGGGCCAAGGCTGGACCTGCGCCAAATTCTTGCTTACCCACGAGCGCACCGGCATTGCCGGGCTTGGCCACGCCAAGCAGGCACTGCGCCACTTGAAGTCCCTCGCCTCCCGTATGCAGCATCGCGGCAAGCCGCTTTTATCGCTCCCCAGCTTTCGCCAGCGTGTGGTCAAAGCCGAGCTTGAGCTGATGGCGCTGGAAGTGACCAACCTGCGCGTGATTGCCGCAGCGCGGGATGGCGGAGTGCCGGGTGCAGAAAGCTCGCTGCTAAAAGTACGCGGCTCTGAACTGCGCCAAGAGATTAGTGAGCTTACCCGCCGTGCGCTTGGGCCTGCTGCCCTGCCATTCCTCCCCGAGTTTCTCCATGGTGATGCGTCGCTAGATGACGAATACGCCCAAGGCGCTGCCGCCAGCGCCCAGTATTTTAATCGTCGCAAGCTGTCGATTTATGGCGGTGCCAACGAGATTCAAAAAAGCATCGTCGCTAAAACCATTTTAGGTATGTAAGGGGGTCACCATGGATTTTGCACTCACCGACGAGCAGCGCATGCTCGAAGAGACACTGACACGCTTAGTGGCCGATCAGGTAACGCCCGAGCAGCGCCGCGCTATGCTGGAAGCCCCAGCACAAGGTGCCAGCCCACTCTGGAGAACGTTCGCAGAATTAGGTCTGCTGCATATGCCGTTTAGCGAAGACGTAGGCGGGCTAGGCGGCGATGGCACCGATGTAATGATTATTATGCAGGCCTTGGGGCGCGGCTTGGTGCCGGAAGCGTACCTGTTTGGGTTAGTTATGCCCGGGCAGCTGCTGGCGCTATGCGCCAACTCAGCACAGCAGGAGCGCTGGCTGGCCCCGTTGTTGGAAGGTGAACACCAGCTCTCCTTGGCTTGGCAAGAACACAACGCCCGCTATGACGCGTTCGACATTTCGACCCAAGCGAGCCAACACGATGGCCAGTGGCAGCTTAACGGCCGCAAAGATGTAGTGATGAATCTAGGCAGTGCCGCCGCCACGCTGGTGACCGCCCAACTGCCTACCGGCAAGCTAGGCGTGTTTATCGTCCCTGCCAATACGCAAGGCGTCACCTTACAGACCTATCGCACGATGGATGACCAACCCGCCGGTGACCTAACGTTGAACAGCGTGACTCTGCCGCTAGAGAACTGCCTAAGCGAAGACGCCAGTGACGCACTGGCAGAGGTGCTGGCCCTGGGCCGCGCCGCGCTGTGTGCCGAGGCCATTGGTGCGATGGAAACTGCCTGCGACCAAACCCTCGCCTATTTAAAAGAGCGCAAGCAGTTTGGCCTACCGCTAGCCACGTTCCAGTCACTGCAGCACCGCATGGTGGACATGCACCTCCACCTAGAACAGTCGCGCTCCATGGCAATTCTCGCCGCCACCAGCCTCTCGCTGCCTGCTGACGAGCGGGACTATAAAATCGCCGCGGCCAAGGCTTACTGCGGCGAGTCTGCGCGCTTTATTGCGGAACAGGCCATTCAGCTTCATGGCGGCATGGGTATGACCGAAGAGTGCTACGTGGCCCACTACGCCAAACATCTGGTGATGTTTGATCACTACCTGGGCGACAGCGACTATCACCTTGAGACGGTGAGCGAACAGCTCAATGCCGCCTAAGGAGCAGCTCATGCACAGTGAAGAAACGTCACTTGTACGCGTTGAGACTACCGAGGGCGGTATCGCCGAAGTGACCATTGCGCGCCCTGCGGTGCGCAATGCCCTCAACGAGCCCACGGCCCTGGCGCTCAATGACGCATTAGCGACCGTGGCGACCGACCCGCAGGTGCGTTGCGTGATTCTCAGCGGTGAAGGTAGCGCTTTTTGTGCCGGTGCTGATTTAGCGGAATTCGAAAAGGCCTCCACCCAGCCTGCCAGCGAGCGGCTGGCAACGCTTTTTTTGCCTGCGCTGCGCAGCATGATGACGATGGAAAAGCCCGTAATCGCCGCGGTGAGCGGCGCTGCCGCAGGGATTGGTGTGTCCTACGTGCTGGCCAGCGATATGGTGGTGATGGGCCGCTCGGCTTACCTAAAACTGGCCTTTATCAATATTGGCTTGATTCCCGACGGCGGAGCTTGCTGGCATTTGGTACGCAAGCTTGGCCACGCCCAAGCTTTTGAGATGGCGGCACTGGCTACACCCATCGACGCCGAGCGATGTGTGGCGCTGGGCCTAGCCAACCGAGCAGT
Source organism: Vreelandella lionensis (assembly GCF_044543515.1). NCBI lineage: Bacteria > Pseudomonadati > Pseudomonadota > Gammaproteobacteria > Oceanospirillales > Halomonadaceae > Vreelandella > Vreelandella lionensis. The sequence goes on from NZ_JBITWC010000003.1 coordinate 148,863, forward strand.
GGAAGATGATCAGGTGTTAGCGGAAGCACGAGCGCTGGCACAGGCCCTGGTGGCTCAGTCACCTCAAGCGCTGGGAGCAACGAAACAGGCCATGCGACAGGCAGCGAACCTGTCGCTTGACGACACGCTAACGCTTGAAGGCGCACTGCAGGATGAGTGTAAAGCCACCGAGGATTTTCATTCCCGCGTGGCTGCTTTTCGTCAGCGCCGTCGCAGCTGATCCAGTGCTTGCTGATAATCCGCATGCAGCGTGGCTACTTCATCGGCCACGCTGTTCAGTGTGGTAATGCCCCCCACTCCCTGCCCGGCACCCCAAATATCTCGCCACGCTTTTGCCTTGCTGCTGCCGCCTGACCCATAGCGCATGGCGCTTTTGTCGCCCTCTGGCAGTGCCTCTGGGTCAAGCCCGGCCAGCTCGATGCTTTGGCGCAGGTAGTTTCCGTGCACGCCAGTAAATAGGTTGGTATAGACGATATCCCCCGCAGCGGCTTCCAATACCATCTGCTTGTACGCTGGCTGAGCATTGGCCTCCTGGGTGGCAATAAAGCGCGTGCCCATATACACCATGTCCACGCCCAGCGCCTGAGCGGCAGCGATCTGCTCGCCTTTGGTTATCGCCCCTGCCAGCACCAGCGGACCATCGTAAAACTGCCTGACCTCCGCCACAAAGGCGAAGGGGTTAAGCCGCCCCGCATGGCCGCCTGCCCCATGGCAGACCAAAATCAGCCCATCCACCCCGGCATCGATGGCTTTTTTAGCGTGCCTGAGTGTAGTCACGTCGTGAAATACCATGCCTCCATAAGCGTGCACTTGCTCGACCACCCGATTGGGCGCATGCAGGCTGGTAATGATCAGTGGCACCTTGAACTCAGCGCATAGCGCCACATCGTGATCCAGACGGTCATTGGAGGGGTGCACGATCTGGTTCACCGCAAACGGTGCGGCGGGCTGCTGCGGGTGCCGGGCGCTGTAGTCGGCCAGCGTCTCGGTAATCTGTTGCAGCCACTCCCGAAGCACTTCCGCAGGCCTAGCGTTCAGCGCCGGAAACGCGCCAATAATCCCCGCCTTACACTGGGCAATGACCAGCTCAGGGCCAGAAACGATAAACATGGGAGAGCCGATAACCGGCAGCGTCATCGAGGCAGTCAGTTGGGTTAGCATGGAAAACTCGCTAGTTATTATTTTGAAGCAATACTGCAAAAGGCCCCACAGGGCCTTTCAATAAGATGTCACACTGCAGTGGTATGGTCGGAACAACCCTACGCGGGGGCGCTGTGAACCCATCCATGGGCGCTACTTTCGCCATCCATGGCGAAAGACCCCCGCTACGGGTTATTCCGACCAAGACGTGGATGCAGGATGCAAGAAGCTTTTACAGCTTGCTTTCCAGCTCCGGCAGGATCTCGAACAGATCTCCCACTAGTCCATAGTCGGCCACCTGGAAGATCGGTGCTTCGTCGTCTTTGTTGATGGCGACGATCACCTTGGAGTCTTTCATGCCCGCCAAGTGCTGGATGGCACCTGAAATACCCACCGCAATGTACAGCTCAGGCGCGACGATCTTACCGGTCTGGCCCACCTGCATGTCGTTGGGCACGAAGCCCGCATCGACCGCCGCACGGGAAGCGCCAATGGCCGCGCCCAGCTTGTCGGCAATGCCGTCCAGCAGTTTGAAGTTCTCGCCGTTGCCCATGCCGCGGCCACCGGAGATGACGACCTTGGCGCCACCGAGTTCCGGGCGGTCGCTTTGCGCCAGCTCTTGTTTGACGAAGCTGGACTGGGCGTTGTCGGCGACGAAGTCCACCGCTTCCGTTGTGGCGCTACCACCGGTACCGACCGCATCGAAACCTGTACTGCGGATGGTGATGACTTTCAGCGCGTCGTCACTTTTGACCGTAGCGATGGCGTTACCGGCATAGATCGGGCGCAGGAAGGTATCGGCGCTTTCGACGCCGAGCACATCCGACAGCTGGCTGACATCTTTCAGGGCCGCCAAGCGTGGCAGGACGTTTTTACCGGTGGTGGAAGCGCTGGCCAGTACGTGGGTGTAATCACCCGCCAGCTCCACCAGCAGCGCGCCCATGGGCTCGGCCAGCTGGTGGGCGTACACGGCGTTGTCCGCCACGCGTACTTTGCTCACGCCGTCGAGTTTGGCGGCCGCCTCGGCAGCCGCTTGGACGCCTTCACCGGCGACCAGCACATCAATATCGCCACCAATGGCCTGGGCCGCCGCCACGACGTGAGCGGTCGCGCCCGCCAACTGACCTTCATGAAGGTCGGCAAGTACCAGAATGCTCATGAGATCAGCTCCTTTTAAAGCACTTTGGCTTCGTTTTTCAGTTTGTCGATCAGCTCGTCCACCGAGGCGACTTTGATACCGCCTTTGCGCTCGGCGGGGGATTCCACTTTGAGCAGCGTGACCTTGGAGGCCACTTCCACGCCGTAGTCAGCGGGGGTTTTGACATCCAACGGCTTCTTCTTGGCCTTCATGATGTCCGGCAGCTTGGCGTAGCGCGGCTCGTTCAGGCGCAGGTCGGTGGTGACGATCGCCGGCAGTGTGAGGGCCACGGTTTGCAGGCCGCCGTCGATTTCACGCGTCACATTAACCTTGTCGCCGTCTACCGCCACTTCCGAAGCAAACGTGCCCTGGGGCAGATTGGTCAGCGCGGCGAGCATCTGGCCGGTCTGGTTGTTGTCGGTGTCGATGGCTTGTTTGCCAAGGATCACCAAACCGGGCTGCTCTTCGTCCACCACTTTGGCCAGCAGTTTAGCCACCGCCAGCGATTCGGCGCGCTCGTCGGTTTCAATGTGGATGGCGCGGTCAGCCCCCAGCGCCAGCGCGGTGCGCAGCTGCTCTTGGGCAGCCTTGGGGCCTACGGTCACGGCCACGACTTCGGTAGCCACACCCTTCTCTTTCAGGCGCACCGCCTCTTCCACGGCAATTTCGCAGAAGGGGTTCATGGCCATTTTGACGTTGGTAAGGTCCACATCAGAATGGTCCGCTTTGACGCGGATTTTGACGTTGTAGTCGATGACGCGTTTCACCGCGACGAGGATTTTCATAAGGCATGCTCCAGCGATTGAACCATCGGCTTTTTATTCCGCATAGCAAAATAATATTTCACTTTATAAAAATAACAATAAAAAAACGCCTGCCAAAGGTCAAGCGTTTCCTTGAACAGCCCACCTCAGAAAGGCGACCAACCAAACCATAACGCCAGCAGCGGGATGGCAGCGACCAGAAAGCGTCCGTTCCAGCGGTAACCGATGCGGGTGGCGGGTACGCCGGTAAAGCGCGAGAGAATCAGCATGGAAGCGGTCATTGGTGATGACATCAGCGCCAGCGCCCAGCCTACCATTAACGATGCCCCAATCAGCTCAGGCGTTAACCCTTCAATGCCCAGCGTGGGGAGCAAGCCCACCAACAGCGTCACCGTAACAATCGGGTTGACGCCTATTTGCGCTAGCCCCACCACCATCAGCATGGCCAACACCGCATTCAAAGTGCCCAGCGGGTCTAGCACCGCCAATAGCGGTGCTAGCTGCTGAGTATCCACCAAGCCCACGCATACATGCCCCAAATAGCCTGCCGCCCCCAGCACCACGATTTCATTAGCGCTGGGAGACAGCAACCAAGGTAGCTGACGATGCACCGCCGTTATGGCGGCAGGCAACCCGCCAAAGCCCAGCCTGCGACGCTGCCAAGCCAGCCATAAAAGCGCCCCGGTAGGCGCGCCCAGCAGCGCGGCAATGGGTAGTCGTAACTCCAGCAGCCACGCAATGGAAAACACCAGCGCCACAATGCCGATTAGCAAAACGCTAAACTGCGCCAACGGGCGCAGCGACGGGGTGACATAGGTTTTATTGGCGGGTGGGTGCGGGCCGGTGAAGTAGTCCACCGCCCAGCCCGCCATAAAAATCAGCGCGGCGGCCCCGAGAATATAGGGTGCCAGCTGTGGCCAGGTGACCTGGGGAAGGCTTGAGAGGACCACGGCCACCCCGATACCCATGGGCGAAATCAGCGGGGCCAGCGAAAACCCGCGCAGCAGCGCTAGCATCATGCGCCGCTGGCGGGCCTCACGCACCCAGGCGCGCCCTTGGGCGGCACTGAGGGTATTGCTCTTCTCGATCATCGCGGCGAACAGATTCAGCACGCCAATGTTCAAAATGATGCCAAACAGCGCCGAACCCAGGGATAAGATCGGGTAGCGACGGCTAGGCGGCTGAAGCAGCATGCTTTGCCCGCAGCGGCGCACTAAACGAGAGCGATAGGCAGGTAGGCGCAGCATACTCAGCGCCACCACAAAGGTAGCAAAAAACGCGAAACGCCCACTCGCCTCAAACAGCAGTTGCCCAGGCGTAGGCGAGCGCCACAGCGCGAGCAGTGTGAGTACGCCAGCGGCACACAGCAGCCCCTTGGCCATGCGGGTGAGTTGACCTTTCAGGGTCATCAAATAGAGCAGCAGCGCAACAATGCCTGCGGCTTGCCACGCCACGCTGCCACCCACCAAATGGATCAGCGTGGCAAGCGTCACCAGTAGCAAACAGGAAACCCGCAGGCGGGCTGGGCTCACTCGCTAGGCTCCCTCAACTGCGGGTCGGGAACGCCTTGTGACGATTCGCTACCGCTACGGCGGCGAAAAGAGCCTTCGCCCATAGCGACAAGGTTGCCCCGCTCATCCACGATCTGACCGCTGGTCATGAAGGTTTTTTGCCCGCCGCCGCGCAGCGTGCCCGTGGCCCGCAGCACGCCTTGCTTAGCAGGCCCCACAAAGGTGGTAGTGAGTGACAGCGTCATCCCGCGACGAATATTCCCCGGCACATCGCAGTGCAGGCCCGCTAGGCTTAAGGCACTGTCCAGCATGGAAGCCAGTACGCCGCCATGTACATTGCCGCTGCGGTTAAGGTGCTTGGGTTCAATGGTGAGTTCCACCACTGCGCGCCCCTCTTCCCACTCCACCACGTGCATGCCCAGCAATTCGTGATAGCCCATCAGCGCCTGGGGCGTGGTGGAAGCGATCGCGCTGTCTGTGTCGCTCATAAAGCGCTCTCCTGCTGGGCCAAGTCGCGTAGCCGCCCTTTTAAAATCTTACCGCTGGCGGTAGAAGGCAGCGCATCCATCAGCACGATTTGGGTCGGCCGCTTATAGGGCGCAAGCCGCTCGGCAATAAAGGCTTTGAGTTCTGCCATATCAACCTCAATACCCGGCTCGCACTGCACAAATGCCACGACCTCTTCATTGCCTGCCACCTGCCGCCCAACCACTGCGGTTAACGTCACCGCAGGATGCTCATTAATCACTGCTTCTACATCCGGCGGGTAGATGTTGAAGCCCGAGCGAATAATCAGCTCTTTACTGCGGCCCACGATATAGAGCTGATCGTCGTGATCCAGCTTGGCGATATCACCGGTATTGAGCCAGCCATCTTCCGTTAAGGTGGCGCGGGTGGCGTCCGGCTGGCGGAAGTAGCCCTTCATGATATTAGGGCCACGCACCCACAGCTCGCCGATCTCATCGCCTGCCTTTTCTGACGTGCCGCTGCTGCCTAAGGGCTCTAACCGATACTCCAACAGCGGCAGCACGCGGCCCACAGTGCTGCTCTGGTGGCGGTCTTCAATGCGGGTTTGACTAATCGTTGGGCTGGCTTCGGTGAGGCCGTAGCCATTGTGCAGCGTTAGGCCAAACGCAGCTTCAACACGGGTTTTGGTATCGCTATCCAGCGGCGAGCCGCCTGCAGACATATAGATAAGCGCAGGCGCTTCTAACGCTCGCTGCTCACGCTTCAAGTACTCCAGGGCGCGAGCGTACATGGCCGGCACACCCTGAAGCACGGTAATGCGCTCCTCTTTGAGCGTTGCCAGCAGCTGTACCGCGTCAAAGCGGGGCACGGTGTACAGGCACGCGCCGTTATACAGCGAGCCCATACACACCGATGAGAGACCAAACACATGAGACATGGGCAGCACGCCATACACCCGCTGCCCTTCGCTCAGATGGCGCATGCCGCCGGAAATAGAAGCGATATACAGAATACCGCGATGGGTCAGCATGACGCCTTTCGGCGTACCGGTGGTGCCTGAGGTGTAGATCATCGCCGCCACCTGCTCAGCACCGCTGGCGTGAACAGGCTCTGGCTCGCTCTCAAATAGCGGTGAAATCGCTAGGCCGCCCAACTGCGGATGCTGATAGCGGTCGGCCGCGTGGCGCTCGGCGTGCTGGCTCGCCTCTCGGGAGGCTTCGCAGGTGTAAAACACTCGGCGCGGCAGGCAGTTGCCTTGGATTAAATCCACTTCCTGAGCGGAGAGGCGCGAATTGACAATCGCGACCCAAACATCCATTTCACTGGCGGCCAACAGCAGGACCACCAGGGCACGGCAGTTTTCACTGACCGTCATAATACGGTCGCCAGGCCGTACGCCTAAATTAGCTAACCACTCGCAGGCGGCATGAATCTCTTGCCCCAGCTCGGCGTAGCTCCAGCGAACGTTGCCATCCACAAGCGCGGGGTGATCCGCTAGGCGTTTCGCGTTTTCCAGCACGCGGGTGCTCAAGCGCTCGGGAAGTTCTGCTAAAAGCTCGCTTGCCAGACGGCCAAAGATCTTCTCATCTGGCGCTTGGTAAGGGACCGACAGAGCCATTAGGACGCCTCCCGCACCATGTTCCGGGCAATCACCAGCTGCTGAATTTGCGTCGTCCCTTCGTAAATGCGGAACAAGCGCACATCGCGGTAGAAACGCTCTACGGCGTATTCCGACATATAGCCCGCACCGCCGTGCACCTGCACGGCGCGATCCGCGACGCGACCCACCATCTCGGCACAGAACAGCTTGCAGCAGGAGGCTAGGGTTGAGACGTTTTCGCCATCATCTTTGCGGCGTGCGGCATCCATTACCATGGTTTTACCTGCGTAAGCTTCGGTTTTGCTATCTGCCAGCATAGCCTGCACCAGTTGATGCTCCGCCAGCGGCGCACCAAACTGCTTACGCTCCATGGTGTAGCGCAGCGACTCTTCGACCAAACGCTCGGCCACGCCCACACACACCGCAGAAATATGCAGTCGCCCACGGTCGAGCACTTTCATGGCGGTTTTAAAGCCTTGCCCCTCTTTGCCGCCAATGATGTTTTCAGCCGGTACACGGCAGTTATCAAAAATGATATCGCAGGTATGCGCGCCCTTCTGGCCCATCTTGTTATCTGCCGGGCCGCGAATCAGACCAGGCGTATTGCCTTCAACAATAAAGGCGGAGATACCGCCAGCGCCTTTGTTGTCTGGGTCGGTACGCGCCATCACGGTGAACAGGTCCGCCTCCGGGCCGTTGGTGATATAGCGCTTGGTGCCGTTTAACACGTAGTGGTCGCCATCGCGCACGGCGGTGGTGCGCAGGCTGGCGGCATCGGAGCCGGAATCCGGTTCGGTTAAGCAGAAAGAGCTGAGAATTTCCCCGGTGGCCAAGCGCGGCACGTATTTGGCTTTCTGCTCTTCAGTGCCGTCAATCAGAATGCCTTGGGCACCGATGCCATTATTCGTACCAAATACCGAGCGGAATGCGGGAGACGTTTTGCCGATTTCCATGGCTACCAGAGCTTCTTCTTCCATCGTGAGCCCTAAGCCGCCGTACTCTTCAGGAATGGATAGCCCGAACAGCCCCATCTCCTTCATTTCCGCCAGGATCTCGGCGGGCACTGCATCCTCTTCGGCAAGCCGTGCCTCATTGGGAATCAAACGCTCCCGGACAAAGCGGGCAATGGTATCAACCAACTGATTCAGCAGTTCGGGATCACGGATCATAACGGCTCCTGGTGGCAACGATATTTTTATGGTTGGCGTTCGCGCGGGCAGTGAGGCCTGCAACAATTCTGCATGGCGGAACTAGCGTTCACTCTCTTGTCAGGCACTTTTGCATAGCCTAGGATGGCAGTCAATAAACGAAATGCTATTTTGCAATGCAGAACAAAAACGCTAGCAGCGAGGATTTTGACCTATGTCCAGCGACGCAGTCACCCATTCATTCAATACGCTTGGCATTGTCGGCACGGGGGCCATGGGTAGAGGGATTGCTCAGCTCGCCGCGCAGGCAGGCCTGAACGTCATGCTATTTGATGTTAAAGAAGGCGCGGTGGCGGAAGCGACTGCCTTTATTAATGGGTTATGGCAGCGCAGCGCCGACAAGCAGCGGATTACCCAAGCCCAAGCCGAGCAGTACGGCGAACGATTGATTGAAGCCCGCGACCTCGCCGCCCTCGCCCCTTGCGATATCGTCGTTGAAGCCATCATCGAGAAGCTGGAAGCAAAACAGGGGCTGTTTAGCGATTTAGAGGGCATTGTTCGCCAGGATGCCGTGCTCGCCACCAACACCTCTTCGCTGTCTGTTACCGCGATTGCTGCCGCCTGCCAGCACCCAGAGCGCGTGATTGGCTTTCACTTTTTCAATCCAGTCCCGCTGATGAAAATCGTGGAAGTGATTCCAGGGTTACGTACCGCTAACGATGTCACTCAGCGGGTTAATGCCCTGGGCACCGCCATGGGCCACTTTACCGCCCAGGCCACCGACACCCCTGGCTTTCTGGTCAATCACGCCGGGCGCGCTTTTGGCACCGAAGCACTGCGCGTTCTGAGTGAGAGCGTGACCGACCCCGCCACCATTGACCGCATTATGGTGGATCAAGGTGGTTTTAAAATGGGGCCGTTTACCCTGCTGGACCTGACCGGCCTGGATGTTTCCCATGCGGTGATGGAGTCGGTGTACCACCAGTATTATGAAGAGCCGCGCTTTCGCCCCTCACCGCTCACCCGCCAGCGGCTCTCAGCAGGCCTGCTGGGGCGCAAAACTGGTGAGGGCTTTTATCGCTACGTGGATGGCCAGCAGCAGATGCCGGAAGAGCCCGCCATTGCGTCAGCCTCGCCTTGCCCCGTGTGGATCAGCCAAGACGACCCAGGTAGCGCCGCCCAGCTTGCCGAACTGGTCGCCACGGCGGGCTGGCCACTAGAAAGTGCGGATCAGCCCTCCTCAGCAGCGCTTTGCCTACTGACACCGCTGGGCGAAGACACCACGCAGTGCGCCCTGCGCCAAGGCTTGAATGCCGAGCAGTGCGTCGCGGTGGATATGCTGGCGGGGCTAGATAAGCGCCGCAGCCTGATGGCCTCCCCCATTACCCGCCCAAACCTGATCAATGCTGCCGCCAACCTGTTGAATGCTGACGGCACGCCGGTCAGCACGCTTCAAGACAGCACCGGCTTTGTACTGCAGCGAGTAGTGGCCTGCATCGTCAACGTCGGGGCAGATATCGCACAGCAAGGCGTCGCTGCACCCGCCACTATTGATCGTGCGGTGGAACTTGGCCTGGGCTACCCATTTGGCCCGCTGCGCATGGGCGACCATTACGGCGCTTCGCGCATCCTGACCATTTTGAACAACCTATTAGATGCTACCGGTGACCCCCGCTATCGCCCTAGTCCGTGGCTGCGCCGCCGCGCCGCGCTGGGCATGCCCCTCACTGACGAGCCAACGGGCTGAAACCCCTCAGTTTCAACTACGGCTCAAATACGGCTTACACAAACAAGGAAAATAACCATGCAAGACGCCTATATTTACGACGGATTACGCACCCCTTTTGGTCGCCATGGCGGCAGCCTAGCGGCCATTCGCCCAGATGAGCTGCTGGGCCTAACGCTCAAAGCACTGGTGGCGCGTAATCCGTTTGCCCCAGAAAGCTACGAAGAGGTGTTGGCGGGTTGCACTAACCAAGCGGGGGAAGATTCCCGCAACGTGGCCCGTCACGGTGCGCTGCTGGCGGGCCTGCCAATTGAGGTAGCAGGCCAAACCGTCAATCGCCTGTGCGGCAGTGGCTTAGCCGCCATGATGGATGCCGCCCGTGCCGCTCGCTTAGGCGAGGGCGAGCTATTCTTGGCTGGCGGCGTGGAGTCCATGTCCCGCGCACCTTACGTGCTGGGCAAAGCCGACTCCCCCTACGCGCGCAATCAGCCGATGTTCGATACCGTGATTGGCTCGCGCTTTCCCAACCCGTGGATTGCCAAAGAGTACGGCAGCCACAGCATGCCGGAAACTGCCGATAACATTGCCCACGACCTGAACATTGGCCGCGAGGCCAGCGACGCCTTTGCAGCCCGCTCCCAAGCGCGCTATGCAAAGGCGCTGGCAAACGGCTTTTATGAAGGCGAAATGTTTGGTGTAGAAGTGCCTCAAGGGCGCAAACAGCCGCCGCTGTTGGTAGATAAAGACGAGCACCCCCGGGCTGAAAGCACCGAGGAGAAATTGGCCAAACTCGGCGCGCTGTTTGAAGGCGGTGTCGTGACCGCAGGCAACGCGTCTGGATTAAACGACGGGGCTGCCGCGCTGATTGTCGGCACGCGTGCAGCAGGCGAGCGAGCTGGGCTTGCTCCGCGAGCGCGTATCGTTGCCAGCGCCGTGGCGGGCGTTGCTCCCCGCGTCATGGGCTTGGGGCCGGTACCCGCCTCGCAAAAAGCGCTGGCCCGGGCTGGCCTTTCGCTTGAGCAGATGGACGTGATTGAAATCAACGAAGCCTTTGCGGTGCAGGTGTTGGGCTGCGTTAAGCAGTTGGGTCTTTCCGCCGACGATCCGCGCCTTAATGCCAACGGTGGTGCCATTGCCATTGGCCACCCGCTAGGTGCCTCGGGCGCACGTTTGGCACTCACTGCGCTGCGCCAGCTAGAAGCCACTGGCGGGCGCTATGCGCTGGTCACCATGTGTATTGGCGTTGGCCAGGGCATTGCAACCATCATTGAACGCCTAGACAGCTAACTGCCCTCCTGCGGCGCTAGCACAGTATCTAAGGCAGGCGCCGCAGGCCAAGCGTTGACTAAGCTCTTATCGCACTTTGCAACGCCCCAGCGCAGGTATGCGATACTTGCCATTCAATGATTGATTAGCCGAGACGCTTGATGGAACCAACCGACGCCGCTGCTGATGAGCCGCAATCACCCGAAAAAGATCGCAACTTTGTCACCGCGCTTGCGCGGGGGTTAGAACTGCTCCGCGCTTTTGGAACAGGGGAAGAGTACCTGGGCAATGCAGAGCTCTCGAATCGCACCCACATCCCCCGCCCCACGGTGTCCCGGTTAACTTATACGCTGACCCAGTTAGGCTACCTGCAACACAACCGCCACCTGGAGAAGTACCGCCTCGGGCCGGGTGTGCTGGCGCTGGGTTACCGCTTTCTGGCCAATATGGGCATTCGCGAAATTGCTCGCCCCCATTTACAGCACTTTGCCGACGCCACCGACTGCAACGTGAGCCTGGGCGGTGCCGACCGCAGCGACATGGTGTATCTGGAAACCTGCCACGGCCACGGGCCGCTGATTATTCGCTTGGATGTCGGCTCTCGTCTACCGATTGCGACTTCGGCGATTGGCCGTGCCTGGCTGTGCGGATTAACTGACGAGCGCCGCCAACAGGTAATGCAAGAGCTAGCCGCGTTTCACGGCAGCGATTGGCCGCGCCTTCATGACGGTATTGAGCAGAGCCTGCGCGACTATGCCGAGTACGGCTTTTGCCTCTCTGAGCAGGATTGGCAGCGGGATATCAGCGCCGTGGCCATGCCGCTCATTTTAGAAGATGGTGCCGAAGTGATGGCGATTAACTGCGGTGGCTCTAGCCTGCGTTTAGATCATGATCGATTGGTCAACAACCTTGGCCCCAGACTCAAGGAAGTAGCAGCGAAAATTAAGCAGGAGCTGGCCCCCAAGTATCGTGCGTCACGTTAAGAAACGACGGCTTACCTTTCACTAACGCTCGTTTGATTGCATCATAGGCCTTCACTGCATGTGAAGGCACTGAGGAGCAGGGATGCCAAACAAGTGGATCACTCAACAGGGCGAGCGTGTCTCGCTGCACGGCGAATGGACACTACGCCACTACGCTGAGCTGAAGCGCGCCCTACAGCAGCAGGGTCAGCTAAGCTCGGCATCGCTGTCGCTACCCGGCTTTGAGGGGCTGGATACCGCCGGTGCGGCGCTGATCGTTGAGCTAATTGGTGTTGAAAAAACCAAGCAGATTGGCGACTGGGCCAGCGATCTTCCCCAGGTGCAGCAGGCTTTGCTGATACGCATTGCCGAGGCTATGGACGCTCCGCTTGAGAGCCCCCCACCCCGACCCAACCGGATTAGCGAAGCCTTAGCGACAGTGGGCCAGCAAATGGTGGCGCTGGGATCCCAGCAGCGCCAGCTACTGGCTTTCATTGGCTTGGTGCTGGCCACGTTTGCCTCACTTCTGTTTCGACCCCGCCACTGGCGTATTACCGCTACCGTCGCGCATATTCAGCAAAGTGGCTTGAATGCGGTACCTATCGTTGCGCTCTTAACCTTTATGGTGGGCGCAGTGGTGGCGTTTTTAGGAGCCACGGTGCTCCAAGACTTCGGTGCAACGGTTTACACCATTGATCTCGTAGCATTTTCATTTTTACGGGAATTTGGCGTGCTCTTGGCCGCGATACTTTTGGCAGGCCGCACTGCCAGCGCCTTTACCGCCCAGCTTGGCGCGATGAAATCCAACGAAGAGATTGATGCCCTCAAAACATTGGGACTCGACCCGATTGAGCTGCTAGTACTTCCCCGGGTGATGGCGATGTTGATCAGCCTACCGCTGCTAGCGTTTGTGGGCATGGTGAGCGGTCTCGTCGGCGGCGCGGTGGTGGCCACCCTATCGTTGGATATTTCTGTGAGTCAGTTCATCGCCACGCTGCAAAAAGACGTGTCGGTCACTCATTTTCTGGTCGGCTTGAGCAAAGCGCCGGTATTTGCCTTTGTGATTGCCGTCATTGGCTGCCTAGAAGGGTTTAAAGTTAGCGGCAGTGCCCAATCGGTAGGCGCTCACACCACCTCAAGCGTGGTGCAGTCCATCTTTATGGTGATTCTGATAGATGCGTTAGCGGCGCTATTTTTCATGGAGATGGGCTGGTGACCGAGCGATATTCAGAGATGCCTCAACAGCCCGAGCGCGATGAAGCGGTTATTCGCGTGCAAGGGCTGGTGAATCGATTTGGCGACAACGTCGTTCACGAAGGGCTGGACTTGACCCTCTACCGAGGCGAAATTCTCGGCGTTGTCGGCGGCTCAGGTACCGGTAAATCAGTTCTACTGCGCAGTATTGTGGGCTTAAAGCGGCCAAATGACGGCACAGTAGAAGTGCTGAACCAGCGGTTAAATGAGTTAAGTGAGTCCCAACGCAGCCAGGTCGAGCGGCGCTTTGGGGTGCTCTTTCAACGTGGGGCGCTGTTTAGTTCGCTCAACCTGCAAGAAAACGTTGCGCTGCCGCTTATCGAGCACGCCAAACTCTCTAGGGAAGAGGCCGAGTATCTGGCGCGTATCAAGCTCTCGCTGGTAGGCCTGCCCCCTCATGCCGCCCGACAATTTCCAGAATCGCTCTCTGGGGGCATGGTGAAACGTGCCGCGCTTGCCAGGGCACTCGCCCTGGACCCGGATATTTTGTTTCTCGATGAGCCTACCGCAGGACTCGACCCCATTGGGGCCGCCGCGTTTGACCAACTGCTGGTCACGCTGCGCGATGCAATGGGCTTTAGCGTTTTTTTGGTCACCCACGACCTCGATACCCTCTATGCGGCCTGTGACCGGGTCGCTGTGCTGTCGCAAAAGCGCGTTCTGGTGGTGGATACCCTGGAAAACGTCGCGAAAACGGACGACGAGTGGGTACAGGATTACTTTAATGGACCGCGTGGACGCGCTGCACAGCGCTCTGCTGGCCCAACATCTGCTCAGGAGTGACGCACATGGAAACCCGCGCGCACCATATTTTGATTGGCCTGTTTACCGTGCTAACGGCCGCTGCCGCCCTGCTGTTTGCGCTCTGGATGAGCTATGCGGCTGGCCAACGCGACTATCAACCTTACCGCATTTTGTTCGAGCGCAGCGTCAGCGGCCTCTCGGTGGGTAGCAAGGTGCAATACAACGGCATTGAAGTGGGCGATGTCACCGAGCTTTCCCTCAATCCTGACGACCCACGCCAAGTGATCACGCTTATTCGCGTGTATGAAGACACTCCGATTAAAGTGGATACCCGCGCAAAGCTAGCCTTTGCCAGCATTACCGGCAGTATGTCCGTGCAGCTCTATGGCGGCACCCCAGAAAGCCAACGCTTGCTAGCGCAAAGCAGCGACGATACGCCTTTCATTCAAGCCGACCCGTCGCCTATTGCTACGCTGTTTGACGAAGGCGAAGAGATGGTCGAAAACCTCAACGCGATTTTGCAGAGTGTGAACGAGCTCTTCGATGACAATAATCGTGAGCAAGCAGGCAATATCCTGACCAATATTGCCCAAATCACCGAGATGATTGCCTCTCAGCAGTCTGCCCTGGATGAAAACATGGCGCTTTTTGGCGATGTGTCACGCCAAGCCTCTACCACGCTTGAAAGTATCGAATCGCTTAGCCTAGAGGCGAACCGCTTGCTGAGGCAGGAAGGTCAGCAGGTGATGCGCAGCGCAGAGAGCGCCAGCCGCGATGTTGCCAGCGCTGCCCAGCGGATAGAACAGTTGGTGAACGATAACGCGGGTGCTGTCGAAGGCACTCTACAAAGCACTCGCGACATTGCCCCGGCCCTAGCGGCGTTACGCTCGACACTCGCCACCCTTGACCGCATTACGCGGGAACTTGAAGAGAGCCCCACGGACTTTTTCCTAGGCCGCGACCAAGTAGAGGAGTTCCGCCCATGAACATGCACGCTTTACGTAACGGCTTTCTTTTAAGCGCCCTATTCACCCTTTCGGGCTGCTCTATTTTACCGGAGAAAGCGCCATCGACGCTGTATCGCTTGCCTGCTACCACGATGCAGAGCGACCCTGCCACCATCACGCAGCCAGAGCGACTGGGTATCGCTACACCAGAAGCGGGCCACCTGCTCAGCAGCAATCGTATCGTGGTGTTTCCCGAAGGCAATGTGGTCAATGTGTATGAGGGTGCTCGCTGGCATGAAGATGCGCCGGACATGCTGCAGGCCCAGCTGATTGCAGGCCTGCAGCAGCAAGAGCTGTTCGCCAACGTGAGCAGCGACCGGCTCCCTCACGACTTGCTGCTATTAAGCGAGCTGCGCCACTTTCAGAGCGAGTACGACACCTCTCCGCCAAGCGTTAACCTGCAGTTAGACGTTCAATTACTCGGCGCGGACCAACAGCCCGTGGCCTCCACCAGCTTTGCGATTCGGGAGCGCGCCACAAGCACTGAGATACCCGATGTGGTGAACGCCTTTGGTAGCGCCACCGACCGTTTAACCGAACAGTTGGCGAGCTGGCTAATCACAAACGCGCCGGATTAACAGTGCCGCCTAACGCGGCGGCGCGGGCAAGGCGCTTTTTCTCACATACTCTTTTGGGTCTTTGGGGTAGAAGTGCTCTGGCTGCCGTTCTAAGTGGGTAAAAAAACGTGTGTCCTTGTAGGGCATCTTCATAAACCCTGACACGCCCAGCCCCTCGATTTGACTGACAGCGGCCAGCATTCGGCTCAGTAGGCTTCGAAACTCTTGTTCGCGTTGGGGGTCGAGCAGCCGATAGTAGCTATGGATTTTGAGATGTTTGGGCAGCGCTTCAAAGATGATCATGCCGGTATGGTGGATCTCATTGAGCCGCTGAAGCATCTGCATAATGGTATCCGGCAGCACCAATAGCTCTTCTGGGTCCGGGCCATCTTCAAAGTAGCTGTGCTGCCGGGTGCGATCCTCCATTTCCGGCACCGCGCTCACTTCGTAATTAATCGCCATCTCTGGCTGGCAGTGAAACGCCTCCTCAGGGCTAGCACGCTCTAAGTGCAGCGTTTGGCGGGCATTGAACAGGCAGCTTTTAAATACCCCCTGGCGATGAATTGCCCGTGCTAAGTGCACCATGTTATTCACCGCTTCGATAAACGCGGGCTTTAGCGCTGGGTCATGCAGGTTGAGCGACGAATCGATATAGACCCCCTCCCGCTCCCAGCGCACCGCTAAACCGCCGACGACCGGGTATTTGCCCAACCGGCTCACCGAGGCCAAAAAGGCTTTTTCGGTTTCTCCCATGCCCTGCATAAACTGTTTGTAGTAGCGATCAAGCTGCACATCGTTGACGTCGTTTAACGTCTCCTCAGCGCTTGCCTCGCGTAAAAAAGCCTTTCGTGAGCTGTACACCACGGTATCGATCTCTTGGCTAGCCGGGCGACGCAGGCCTTTTCCCCATACGGGCACTAGCGGCGCTTGGGGGGCGATTGGCAGGTCAACCATAACCAGCTTCGCCATGCGCGGCATTTCACGAATAAAGTAATCCCCCGCTTTACGCCGCACCTGTGGGTCGGGGTCGAGCATGCCATCCAGCGTGCGCGCGAACTCGATCGGCAACCCCAATGCGCTTGCTGGAATCGCTCGATGGCCAAAACGACAGGACTGCGCAGACGCTAGCGCATAGAGCGTACCTGCCGCCCCCTGCTCGTCGAACCGTGGCGACGAGAGCGCTCCGTTCAACTGCTCTTCACCGATAAAATAGACATCACCCAGCCGTGCATTGGTTTGCTGCAGATTGTCCGACATCAACTCCATTACGTTGGCACCCACGAACTGAAGCGATTCATCCAACTGTGCGAACACCGATGAGCCCCAGTCGATCAGCGCGATGGATTCACTGACCGCATCGAAAACGAGATTGGAAGGCTTGATATCGCCATGTACCACCGGCCGTACATGTGGGCCCGTTTCACGACGCAGCGCTTTGAGAATATCCGCCAGCTGCGCGGCAATGCGCACGATCAATCGTGGTGGGAGCTTTCCCTGCTTGAGCGACACTTGCTCCAGATTCCAGCCAGGGGCACGCTCCATGACCAGAATCGACTGGCCGCGTGAGCGCTGATAAGCGATGAGTTTAGGTATCCGAGGGTGTGACACTTGATCAAGCATAAACGCCTCTTCTTCGAGGCGTTCTTGTAAATGAGTGGGCAGCGTAATGCGTGAAAACTTGAACACGTAGTGCGCCTTGACGCCTTGCTGCCAAGCGCTACCCGCAAACACAAACCCGTAAGCCCCCTTACCAATCAGCTCGATATTCGAATAGCCCAACTGGGCAAGCTGTGCCTGGCACAGCGCTACCCAGTCTTTTAGCTTTCGCGCATCGTGATGGCTTAGCAGGTACACCGACTGCTCTTCGGGTATGTAAAACTGCTGCAGCGGTGCCTGGCTCATAGCAAGGTGCCTACACGGTTAGGCCAGATGAAGCAGCATGCTTTCCGGCGCCTCGAGAAAGCCTTTCCAGGCGTTGCAAAAACGAGCAATGGTACCGCCATCAATAAAGCGATGATCGCCTGCCCACGTGACCGTCAAAATTGCCCGGCGCTGCACAGCCCCGTGCTCATCAAAGCGCGGCAGCCACTGGGTTTTGCCAATGGCCACAATGGCGGCTTCCGGCGCATTAATAATCGGCGCAGCGTAGGTTCCCCCGAGGGCACCAATGTTGGAGATGCTGATGGTGCCGCCCTTTAGATCCGCCTGCTCCACGCGCCCTTCCCGCGCGGCATTGGTTAGCCTGCCGACCTCTTTGGCAATCTCAAACAGCGTTAAGCCCTCGACACCCTTCACGTTAGGGACCAAAAGCCCCGCTTTGCTATCCACCGCCATGCCGATATTGCACTGGTCGTAGTAGCTCAGCTCGTTGGCTTCGCTGTTTAACTGTGCATTGATGATCGGCGTCTCCGCCACGGCCAGCGCCATCGCTTTCATAAAGAACGGCATCAGCGTGAGCCGTTCGCCCTTCGCCTCTACCTGCGGCTTGAGCCGCTCGCGCAGCGCCAACAGCTCAGTGACATCAATCTCTTCACCGTAATGAAAATGAGGAATGGAGCTAGCGGCCTCTACCATGCGCTTGGCCATCACCGCCCGCACGCCGCGCAGCGGCTCTACTTTTGAGGGTGCTAAGCCGGTGCTTGAAGTCATCGAAACACTGGCCGTTTGGTGAGATACCGCTGGCGCGTTGAGGTGCGCTAGCACGTCTTCTTTCAGCACTCGGCCATCTTTGCCACTGCCTGAGATCTCCGACAGGGCTAGGCTGTGCTCGCGTACTAAGCGGCGCACCGCAGGGCTAGCGGGCACTTTGCCTGCAGCAGCCGGGGTAACGGCTTGGCTTTTAGGCGGCGGGCTATTTTCATTAGCGGCCACCCCGTGGCTACTAGGCGGCGCTGAAGGTGCCTGCTCGGTAGCAGCAGTATCGCTGTTCATCTGACCGGCGGCTTGGTATGCATAAAGCGGCGCGTGAACCTTGGCGATCTTCCCCTGGGGCACATACAGCTTGGTGACCGTCCCGGCTTCTGGCGCGGTGATTTCCACCAGCGCCTTGTCGGTCATCACTTCGACAATCGGCTGATCCTCTTCGATGGTGTCGCCCTCGGCCACGCGCCACTCCACCACTTCACACTCAACAATGCCTTCACCGATATCTGGCAGTAAAAAATCACTCATGGCTGTTCTCCCTGGCGCTAAAAGTTCACGCTTTCGCGAATCGCTTCAAAAATTTTCAGGTGGTCGGGCAAGTACTCTTTCTCCAGCACAAGCGGGAAAGGCGTATCCAGCCCGGTAACCCGAGTAATCGGCGATTCCAGATAGAGAAAACAGCGCTCCTGTATCGTCGCGGCAATTTCACCGGCAAAGCCGCCGGTGAGCGGCGCTTCATGACTAACAATCATACGGCCGGTTTTGAATACCGACTCTGCCACGGTATCCACATCCCAGGGCAGCAGCGAACGCAGGTCGATGACCTCGCAGGCAATTCCCTGCTCTTCAGCAAGCTCGGCGGCTTTGCTGATCACTTCCATCTGCGCACCCCAGCCCACCAGGGTAATGTCGGTACCCTCTTTGATCACTTCTGCTTCACCAATTGGCAGTTGGTAATCCTCATCAGGCACTTCACCTACTGCGGCGCGGTAGAGCCGTTTTGGCTCTAAAAACAGCACGGGGTCGGGGTCACGAATCGCCGCCAGCAGCAGCCCTTTGGCTTGATAGGGGTTGCGCGGTACCACCACTTTTAAGCCCGGCGTGTGGGTAAAGTACGCCTCAGGAGATTGCGAGTGGTATAAGCCCCCGGAAATGCCGCCGCCATAGGGTGTGCGAATGGTGAGCCCGCCTACGTTGAAGAGATCCCCAGAGCGGTAGCGGAATTTGGCGGTCTCGTTAACGATTTGATCAAATGCGGGGAAGATGTAATCCGCAAACTGGATTTCAGCGACGGGTACAGAGCCTTGTGCGGCCAGTCCGTTAGCAAAACCAATAATGCCTTGCTCCACCAGCGGCGTATTAAAGCAGCGCGCTTTGCCGTACTTCTCTTGTAAATGGCTGGTGGCTCGGAAAACACCGCCAAAAATACCCACGTCTTCACCAAAACAGATGACTTTTTCATCTTCCGCCATGGCGATATCCAGCGCGTTATTAATCGCCTGGAGCATATTCATCGTCGCCATATTACGCCTCTCCCTGAGTATCAGTGGCTGACGAAAGCGTCAGATCTAGCGATTTTGCGCCGCGCGGGTAGGCATCTGGGTAGCGGCGAATATGGCGCTTCAACTGATCCAGCTGGCCCTGCAGCGCAGGTGTCACATCGGCGTAAACATCGCTGATTAACGACTCCAGTGGCGGCGGCGGGCGTTTCTCGGCGCGCTTCATGGTTTCCAGCACTTCGCGGCGCAGACTCTCCTGCTGGGCAGCTTCTTCTTCATCGCTCCACCAGCCTTTCTTAGCCAGCCAGCGCTGCATACGCAGCAGCGGATCTTTCACGCGCCACGCTTCCTCTTCGCTCTTAGCGCGATAGCCCGACGGGTCATCCGAAGATGAGTGGGCAGCCAACCGGTAGGACATGGCTTCAATCAGCACTGGTTGGTTCTGCTCAACGGCGATTTTTCGCGCTTGGCGGGTCGCTTCATATACCGCTAAGGCGTCGTTACCATCTACGCGAATCACGTGCATATGGTAGCCAAAGGCACGGGGAGCAATGCCATCAGCGGCAAACTGTTCTGTGGAGGGAGTTGAAATAGCGTAGCCGTTGTTGCGGCAGAAAAAGATCACCGGCACCTGATGCACCGAGGCCATGTTCAACGCGGCGTGGAAGTCCCCTTCTGAGGCTGCGCCTTCGCCAAAAAAGGTCAGCGTACAGTGGCCTTCACCGGCCAGCTTTTGGCCATAAGCATACCCGGTGGCTTGGGGAATCTGGGTCGCTAGCGGGGAAGAGATGGTCATATAGTGCAGCTTGCGAGAACCGTAATGAATCGGCATTTGGCGGCCTTTGCCATAATCAAGCTCATTGCCAAACAGCTGATTCATAAACTCATCGATAGAGAAGCCGCGATACATCAAGGCACCCTGTTCGCGGTACTGGGCCATGATCATATCGGCGTCATCTAGCGCGGCAGCAGCACCCACCACGGCGGCTTCTTCACCGGTGCACTGCATATAGAAACTGAGTCGGCCTTGGCGTTGGGCAGCCATCATGCGCTCATCAAGAATACGCGTGGCTAACATGGCTTGATACAGCCTACGAGCGTGGTCTCGGGTGAGCGCGGGCTCTTCGCCACCCGGATACAGCTCACCATCCGGATTGAGTAGACTGAACGTCTCGATCGAGAATTCATCACCGGTCATGAAAGCCGGTTGGTGTACGTACTGAGTCATCATTATTGTCCTTGTTTTTACCCCTTTTGAGGGCAGTGTTGTCGGTCATGACCTTTTATGCCAGTGGATTTATCTGACAAGGGTCAACGCAACACTTGGACAGTAACTCAGTGCAAGCCGTTTAGGGATTCAACTTAAGACGCAGAGAGCACTTAAGAAGCAGAGAGGCGTTGGCGCAGCCGCTGCTGGTAGACATTAAAGGCGCTATCCACGCTCAGCGCCAGCAGTGCAATCAGCAGCGCGCCTTGCAGCACGTAGGCCATATTGCCATTAACGATACCCGCGATAATGGGGTCTCCCAGATTACTGGCCCCGACAGTGGCACCGAGTGCCGCAGTGGCAATATTAATAGTCACCGAAGTACGCACCCCTGCCAGAATTACCGGGGCGGCCAGGGGCAACTCCACGTGACGCAGCACCTGCCAAGGCGTCATGCCCATCGCCTGGGCCGCCTCTTTGATGGTCGCGTCAACATCGTTAATGCCCGCCAGCGTATTGC
The DNA here is from genome assembly GCF_044543515.1 of Vreelandella lionensis. Taxonomy (NCBI): domain Bacteria; kingdom Pseudomonadati; phylum Pseudomonadota; class Gammaproteobacteria; order Oceanospirillales; family Halomonadaceae; genus Vreelandella; species Vreelandella lionensis. The sequence continues at coordinate 170,017 of NZ_JBITWC010000003.1, forward strand.
GTACGATTGGCAGCAGCCCGTAGAGCATCAGCGCAACAATAATAGGCAGCGTACCAAAGCCCAGAACGGGCACCGCCAGCGCCAGCACCGCTACCGGAGGGAACGTTTGCCCAAGCGACGCCAACTGCCCCACCAGAGGCAAAAAATCCCGCCCTCGCTCGCGGGTAACGGCAATACCTGCCGCCACACCAACCGCAATGGTGACCACTGCCGCCACGCCAACCACTAACACATGGCGGCCCAGCAGCTCGTAAAACGCCGCGCGATCATAGACGACTTGCCGGGCGTCAGGCTCTACCCAGCGAAACAGGCCCTCTAGGAGCGGCATGCCGGCGACGCACACCGCCAGTAGTGCGGCCCAAATAAGCGGCAGAAACCATTGAATGCTCGGTGCGTTAGGCAGGCTGACGGTGGCAGAATTACGCGTCACGTTGGCTCACCTTATCCAACTGCGCCTCTTTAACGATGCGGCGCAGCGAAAGCTCCCCTATTGGCACATCGCCTTGATCCACCACGGTTAAGCGGTCGCAGTGGTCCCGCAGCATCATGGAAAGCGCTTGGCGCAGCGAGAAATCGGCGGGAATTCGAGATTGTGCCGGCAAAGTAGGCCCAAGCGATGTCATATGATCCTTTACGCGCGTTAACGCCGCCTGCTTCAACCCCCGCTCAAGCCCACCGAGCAGGGATTCCACAAACGGATCAGCGGGCTGCTGAAGCAGTGCCAGCGGTGTGCCCTGCTGGACAATACGGCCATCACGCATGACGACCAAATGGTCTGCTAGCTTCAGCGCTTCATCCATATCGTGGGTCACGAACACAATGGTTTTGTGTAACCGTGCCTGTAGCTTGGCCAGCTCATCCTGAAGCTTTTCCCGGGTAATTGGGTCCAGAGCACCAAACGGCTCATCCATCAGTAGTATATCGGGGTCTGCGGCTAAGGCACGGGCCACCCCGACCCGCTGCGCTTGGCCACCGGAGAGCTGATGGGGATATTTATGGGCAAACTCGCCCACTGGCAGGCCCAGTACGCCCATCAGTTCCTCTACACGGGCGGTAATTTCTGTAGCGGGCCATTTCAGCAGCCGAGGTACTAAGCCAATATTGCGCGCGACGTTCCAGTGGGGAAACAGCCCGGTACTCTGGATCACATAGCCGATTCGCCGACGTAGTTTTACTGGGTCGTACTGTTCTATCGCCTGGCCATCAAGGAAGATGTCACCACTGGAGTGTTCAATCAGGCGGTTGATCATGCGCAGGGTGGTAGATTTACCACACCCAGAGGTACCGACCAACGCACAGAACTTTCCTTTTGCGATCCGCAGCGTGATGTCTTCCACCGCGGTATCGTCACCAAACTGTTTTGAAACGTGGGAAAGCTCTATCATTCCTGTCCTCCGGGACGCAGCGCGTCTGCCAACGCCCCTAATCCTGCATCCACTATCAGTGCCAAGATCAGAATGGGCAGTGCGCCCAGTAGCACCATATCCATGGCGGCTTGACCCAGCCCTTGAAAAATAAACGTCCCTAGACCGCCAGCACCAATCAGTGCCGCCACTGCCGTTAGCCCAATCGCCTGTACAGCCGTAATGCGCACGCCTTCTAACAGTACGGGAAGCGCCAATGGAAAACGCACCTGCCAAAAACGCTGCCCGGTACGCATACCCATGGCTTTAGCGGCCTGGAGCGTCTCAGCGCTGACCTCTTCCAGAGCAATGTAGGTATTACGCACCATGGGCAGCAGGCTATAAGCAATTAACGCAATCAGCGCTGGAGCATTGCCGATACCGCTGACACCCAACGCTGCCAGCGGGGGTACGTTAGCCGCCAGCCAAGCGAGCGGCGCTAGCAGTAGCCCAAACAGCGCCAAACTTGGGATGGTTTGTAAAAAGTTCAGCAGTGTAAACGCGATTTTTTGCAGGCGCTGATAGCGGCGCATCAGCATCGCTAACAGCATTCCCAGCACCACGCTAACGCCCACGGCTGTGCCCACCAAGGCAATATGTTGACCAACGGCCTGATAAAACTGCCCTTCTCGGGCCTGGAACTCTTGCACGAGGGCAAGACGATCTAGCCACAGCGCGGCACATCCCCACCAAGCAATGCCCACGCCTGCCAGCAGCAGCGTGGGCCACCAGCGGGATAACCCTAAGCGTAGGCGTAGCTCCACCAAACACAGCAACAGTACGAACAGCACGGTCCAGTAGGCTGCGCCAATGCCGAGTCGTGCTTGGGGTAATGAGGGGTCGACCAACCAGTGGCCTGCCACCATTAAGCCAAACGGCATCAACAGTAAGGTGAGTATGATGATGCCCAGCATCGCTCGGTAGTGTCTTGGGGTAGGCACAGAGGACAACGCCGCCATGGCAGTAAAGAGCAGCGATACCAGTGCCGCGCCCGGCCAGCTAATGGCGTCTACTATCCCAAAAGCCGTGCCGGAAACAATGCGATTAGGGGCAACACTGACAAAGCTTAACAACCAAGCGGCAGCCAGCATGGCACCGCTTAGGCACAGCAACACAACATTCGGGTGCCATGGGCGTCGTTTAAACGATGGCGAGGGTAAGGCGTCGATTAACGACATTCATTAGTCATCCAGGCTGTCGAGATAGTCACTGGCGACCTGATCCGGCGAGAAACCATTCACCGCGACATCTGCGTTGAGCTCTTGCAACGTCACTAGGTCTAACGTGGCAAATACCTCATTAAGCAGTTTCTCCATCTCCGGATAGGCATTCAACACCTCTTCCCGCACCACGGGCGCTGGCTGATACACCGGCTGAACGCCTTTAGAGTCTTCGAGCACGACAAGGCCTAAAGCGCTTAAACCACCGTCGGTCCCGTAGGTCATGGCACCATTGACACCGCTGGTTTGCTGAGCCGCTGCACGCATCGTTGCAGCCGTATTGCCACCAGAAAGCACCAGCAGTTGGTCATCGCTTAGCTCAAAGCCGTAGGCTTCTTGGAAAGCAGGTAACGCCTGGGCGGATTCCACAAACTCGGCGCTGGCGGCAAATTTGAACTCCCCGCCGTCGGCAAGATAAGCAGCCAAATCATCCAACGTGGTTAAGTCATTGGCTTCGGCCACATCCTGACGAATGCTCATGGCCCATGTGTTATTGGCACTTGCTGGTTGAAGCCAAATTAAGCCCTGTTCCGCATCACGCTCACGGACGGTTTGGTAGGCGTCTTCAGCGCTGTTCCATACCGAGCTATCGGTCATATCAAAGAAGAAAGCACCGTTGCCGGTGTATTCGGGATAAAGATCAATCTCTCCCGCCTGCAACGCGCTGCGAACCACGCTTGTACCGCCAAGCTGCAGGCGATCTTCCGCGGGAATACCGTTGCGCTCCAGCGTCTGAATAATCAACTCGCCTAGCACCGAGCCTTCGGTATCGATTTTAGAAGAGACCACGACGGGGTCGTTGGCACTGGCCGTGGAGAGCGTGGCCATAGAAATAGCTACCGTTGATAAACCGGCAACCATGGCAGGTGTGAACAATGAGCGCATGGAGTCGTCCTTTTCAATGAGCTTCTGGGGCGTATCGTTTCAGTATAAGAGCCTGCTGCGTTGAAGTCAGACGCCGCAGTAACGACGCCTGACTGTTTATCACGATTAAGGCGCTTCGATCACCCAGGTGGTTCCTTCCCGAGAGTCTTTGAGAATGATACCAAGCGCTGCCAACTCATCACGAATAGCATCAGCGCGGGCAAAATCCTTACTTCCTTTCGCCGCTTGTCGCTCGGCGATTTTTGCTTCGATCTCTTCTTCGCTCAGCGCTACCTGCTGCTGGGCACCTTTCAGGAACGTTTGTGGCGTTTGCTGCAGTAGTCCCAACACACCGGCCAAACGCTTTAATTCACCAGCCAAGCGTGGTGCCTCTGCTGGCTGATCACTTTTCGCACGGTTAAGATCGCGGGCCAAATCGAACAGCGCGGCCAAAGCGATGGGCGTGTTGAAGTCGTCGTCCATTGCCGCGGTAAAGCGCTCCGCTGCATCGCTGGCGGCTGCCTGCTCGTCGGCGTTTACTCCTTCTAACGCTGTATACAACCGCGTTAGCGATTTACGCGCTTCGACCAGCGAATCGACCGAGTAGTTAATAGCGCTACGATAGTGGCTTGCCACCAACAGGTAGCGCACCACTTCTGGGTCGTGCTCGGCTAGCACGTCGCGGATGGTGAAGAAATTGCCCAAAGACTTAGACATCTTCTCTTGATTGACGCGAACGGCTCCGGCATGCATCCAGGTATTGACGTAGGTTTTACCTGTCGCCGCTTCCGATTGGGCAATCTCGTTTTCATGATGGGGAAAGGTCAAATCCGGCCCACCGCCATGAATATCGAAGGTATCGCCCAAGCAGCAGGTCGACATCGCGGAGCACTCAATGTGCCAACCTGGTCGCCCGTCTCCCCAGGGAGAGTGCCAGTGGGCTTCGCCCGGTTTGGCCGCTTTCCAAAGCACGAAATCCAGCGGGTCTTCTTTGTGCACATCCACGTCGACCCGTGCACCAGAGCGCATGTCATCCAACTGACGGTTATTCAATTTGCCGTAGTCGGCGAATTTACGCACTCGGTAATAAACGTCACCATTGGCCGCTGCGTAGGCAAAGCCTTTCTCGATGAGCGTTTCGATCATGGCGACGATATCACCAATATGCCCCGTAGCACGGGGCTCCTGGCTGGGCGGCAGCACGTTCAGGCGCGCCTCATCCTCATGCATCGCAGCAATCATGCGCTCGGTGAGTGCGCTAATAGTTTCGCCATTCTCCTCGGCCCGCTTGAGGATCTTATCGTCGATATCCGTGATATTACGCACGTAGGTCACGTCATAGCCACGGTGGCGCAAATAGCGGGTAATCACGTCAAAGGCCACCATCACCCTGGCGTGGCCAAGGTGACAGTAGTCATACACCGTCATGCCGCAAACGTACATGCTGACCTTACCAGCAACCAGTGGGCTAAAAGGCTCTTTGCGGCGTGTCAGCGTATTGTAAATGTGCATATGACGTTTCCTTAACCCTTCTGTTTGATTTTCGCCCAGCTATCTTTCAGACCGACGGTACGGTTAAACACGAGGTGCTCAGCAGTAGAGGCGTGACGATCGGCGCAGAAGTAACCTACTCGCTCGAATTGGAAGCGATCTTCTGGAGCTGCACTGGCTAAGCTTGGCTCGCCGATGGCTTCACATACCACCAGCGACTCGGGGTTCAGGTGCTCCAGGAAGTCGACATCCTTATCGCGGTCCGGCTGCTCGACCATAAACAGGTTGTCGTACAGGCGGACTTCCATCGGTACACCATGGGCAGCGCTGACCCAGTGAATCACGCCTTTCACCTTGCGGCCTTCCGGGTTTTTACCCAGGGTGTCGAAGTCCACGGAGCAGCGCAGCTCAACAATCTCACCTGCATCGTCTTTGATCACTTCATCACAGCGAATGACGTAGCTGTTGCGCAGGCGCACTTCTTTGCCCGGTGCTAGGCGGAAGAATTTCTTCGGCGCGTCTTCCATAAAGTCGTTTTGCTCGATGTAGAGCTCACGACCAAAAGGAACTTTACGCATCGGCATGTCTTCACGCGCCGGGTGGCCTGGCACCTCGTAGACCTCTTCGTGGTCTGCCGGCACGTTGGTCAGCACTACTTTCAGCGGCTTCATCACGCACATGGCGCGGGGTGCGTTATCTTCCAGATCTGAGCGGATGGCGTGGGTCAGCATGGCGATATCCACCAAACCGCCATCGGAACGGGTGACACCAATCATCTCGCAGAATTTGCGAATGGACGCGGCGGTATAGCCACGACGACGCATACCGGAGATGGTCGGCATCCGTGGGTCGTCCCACCCATCAACAATCTGCTCATCTACCAGCAGCTTCAGCTTGCGCTTAGACGTTAAGGTGTAGTCGAGATTGAGGCGCGCAAACTCAATCTGACGGGGCTTCGCGGGCACCGGCAGATTATTTAAGAACCACTCATACAGCGGGCGGTGGTCTTCAAACTCCAACGTGCAGATGGAGTGGGTGATGCCCTCAATGGCATCCGACTGGCCGTGGGTAAAATCGTACGAGGGGTAGATTTTCCACTTATCGCCCGTTTGGTGGTGATGAGCATGGCGAATCCGGTACAGGATCGGATCTCGCAAATTAATGTTGGGCGACGCCATATCAATTTTGGCACGCAGTACTTTTTCGCCTTCACCAAACTCGCCGTTACGCATCCGCTCTAGAAGATCAAGATTCTCTTCAGCGCTGCGCTCGCGGTAGGGGCTCGGCTTGCCTGGTTCGGTGAGCGTACCCCGATACTCACGGATTTCATCCGGAGACAGGTCATCCACATAGGCTTTGCCTTCACGGATCAGGTGCTGCGCCCAGGCGTAGAGCTGGTCGAAGTAGTCGGAGGCAAAACGTACCGGGCCTGCCCACTCAAAGCCCAACCAGCTAACGTCTTCTTTGATGGCGTCAATGTACGCCTGCTCTTCTTTTGCTGGGTTGGTGTCGTCAAAGCGCAGATGACACTCACCACCTAACTGCTCTGCCAACCCGAAGTTCAGACAAATCGACTTGGCGTGGCCGATGTGCAAAAAGCCGTTGGGCTCGGGGGGAAAGCGCGTCACAATTTTGGTGACCTGGCCGCCCGCTATCTCGTCGCGTACTTGGTTGCGAATGAAGTTCGGCGCTGGGGTGGTCTCGTTGGTCATGGTGGTGTTGATAACCTCATGGTGGATGGCGTGCTGGGCAAACGTTGCGAATGCAATCTGGGTTTGCGCTTCGCGGTGCCGAGCAAAACCGCTATTATAACGTGACGCCGATGCACAGCGCCAAGGCGAACGCCTTTATTGAACAGGAATTTATCTATGATCGTATTACAGACGAACCACGGTGACATCACCATTGCGCTTAATCATGAAAAAGCCCCGGCTACCGCGGCAAATTTCGAACAGTACGTGCGCGACGGTTTTTACGACGGCACGCTGTTTCACCGGGTCATTGATGGCTTCATGGTTCAGGGCGGCGGCTTCGATCAGGATTTCAACCAGAAAGCCACCCGCGACCCGATTGAAAACGAAGCGGACAACGGCTTGCAGAATACGGTCGGCACGCTGGCCATGGCCCGCACCCAAGACCCTCACTCCGCCACCGCACAGTTCTTCATCAACGTTGGCAACAATAGCTTCCTGAACCACAGCGGCAAAAGCTTGCAGGGCTGGGGCTACGCGGTGTTTGGTGAAGTGGTTGAAGGCATGGATGTGGTTAACGCCATTAAAGGCGTCAGCACCACGCGCCGTGGTATGCACGCTGACGTTCCCGCAGAAGATGTCATCATCGAGCGCGCTTACGTGAAGGAAGCGGAATAACCGTTGGGAGCTTTATGCGTACTCTGCTAGTAGCTGATATGCATCTAAGTCACGACACCCCTGAGATTAATCAGGGGTTTTACCGTTACTTGGAACATACCGCCGAAGGGGCGGACGCGCTCTACATTTTGGGCGATCTTTTTGATGCCTGGATTGGCGACGACCTGCTGGATACTCCTCATCCGTTAAGCGCGGTTGCTCATGAGGTGATGACACGGCTGCGCACGTTAAGCGACGCGGGTACGGCTGTATATTTCATTCACGGCAACCGAGATTTTTTGCTGGGCGAGCGTTTCATTAATGGCTGCCAAGCCACGCTGCTACCAGAAAGCGAGCAGGTAGAGCTGCAAGGCGTACCCGCCGTCATTTTGCATGGCGACAGCCTGTGCACCAAAGACGAGGCCTACATGGCATTTCGTGCACAGTCACGCAATGAACAGTGGCAGTCCCAGATTCTTGCGCTGCCATTAGAGCAGCGGCTGGAACTCGCCAAGAGCCTGCGTATGCAATCGGGTGATGCCAACGCTGGAAAAGCGGAGGACATCATGGATGTTACTCAGGAAGAAGTCGTTGCGCTGATGCAGCGCCACGGTGTGTCGACCATGATTCATGGTCATACCCACCGTCCGAAAGTGCACGACCTGACGGTGGAAGACGTGCCCGCCAAACGTTTTGTGTTAGGCGATTGGGATAGCGAACACGGCTGGGATATTGTGATTGAAAGCTCCAATGATCGCCATGCGGAGCCAGTTTTACGCCAGTTTCCGCTAAACGCTCCGCCCTAAACAATGCTCTTTAAGCATTAAAAAAGCCGATCGAAAATTGATCGGCTTTTTCTTGGCAGCAGGTAGAGATAAATAACCTTTAGCGTTCAATCTCCGCGTCGCTACGCAGATCATCCATCAACCCTTGGATAACCGACTGAGCGCGCAGTTGCTCGGCCATCTGAGCGACAAACGATGTCATCTGCTCATTCACCTCGCCAATAGAGACGCTATCCAACGCGACGACGGCCACACCTTGGGGCATATTCACGGCACGATAGACGCTTTCGCCCTCTTCAGGGCGCGGCATGCGAAACACTTCACCCACCAGCGCCTGAGGCAGCGTACTGTCAGACTGGCGAGAGATGTTATTGGCTTCCAGCCACTCCAGCTCAACGGCATCGCCCGCACGGAGCAAGGCGATCAATTCTGCTGCCTGCTCCTGAAGTGCTTCTTGGCGCTGCTGAGCAGCAACAGCCTGCTCTACTTCATCGCGCACTTCATCTAGAGGCAGAACAGTCGCATCACGATGCTCGGCGACACGAAGCACTAAGCGGCGGTCGTTGTCGAGCTCAATCACTTCGCTGTTGTAGCCCTCTTCCAGCACGTCTGCGCTGAAGGCTTCTTCCAACACGCCTGGCTCAGAAAGCACACCATCCCCTTCACCACGAGCCAGCCAGTCCGTTTGGTTGAGTGTCAGGCCTAAGTCATCGGCTACGCTCTTAAGATCATCTGCGGCAAAGCTTTCATCAATCAGGCGCTGCACCTGCTCATTGAACTCATCGTTAACGTCGCGCAGAGCCACTTCTTGGGCAAGCGCATCGCGTTGCTCTTCAAACGACGGACCTGCCAGCTCAGTCACTTGAAGAATATGGAAAGCACCGTCCATTTCCACCAGTTGTGAGGTTTCCCCTACGCCTAATGAAAAAGCCGCTTCATCGAACGCATCGCCAAAGAAGCCACGGCTGATGACGCCAAGGTCACCGCCATCTTCAGCACTGGCAGTATCATCAGAGTAACGCGCAGCGGTGTCAGCAAAGCTATCACCGTCATTGAGGGAATTGAGTGCCTCATTCGCCACTGCCTCGGCTTCTTCGCGGCTACGCTCGTCACCAAAGGTCACCATGATATGAGATACCCGACGGTCAGCGCTTTGATTCTGCTCACGCCAAGCATCTCGAAGCGCCTGCTCATCCACCTGGACATCTTCCACCATGGCTTGGCGGTCAATTAAAACGTACTCAACACGCACCTGCTCTGGGCGCTCGAAGCGAGCCTCGTTAGCGTCGTAGTACGTCTGCATTTGCGCTTCTGTTACATTGATATCGACGTCAGCATCAGCTGCATTCAACATGAAATAGCGAAAATCACGCTGCTGGCGTTGTAACTCGGCTAAGCGCTCTTCTTCACTGGGGAGGCTGAAATCGCTAAACGCGAGACCCTGTTGCAGGTGCTGACGCTTAATATCGACCCGTAGCTCTTCGCGGAATGACAGCGGCGTATAGCCCGCACCGGCTAGGCGATTACGGAAGATCTCAGCAGAGAAGCGGCCATCCTGATCATGAAACTCAGGCAGGCTGACAATCATTTGATCCAGCTGAGCGTCGGAAACAAAAAAACCGCCCTCTTCAGCGTACTGGGTCAACAGTGATTGGGTAATGAGTTGATCGAGCATGTCATTGCGCAAAGCGCGCTCTTGCTCGGGAGGAACTTGGCCAGAACGCAGCGCGCGCTGCACTTCTAGCTCAACTTGCTGGCGCATAATGGGTTCGCCATTAACGCTGGCGACTTCATTGGGGTCGCTACCGAACACGCTAAACAGCGACTCCACGCCAAACAGTGCCATGGCAGCCACCATGAGCCCTATAATTATCTTGGCACCCCAGCTTCTGGAGCCATCTCGTATACTTTGCAGCATGCTAGCCTCAGATCATCAAAGCCATCTATTGCCCAAACCATCGGGCCAGAAAAGAACATGGGCGCATCGCGGATGCGATGCGCCCATTAGGTTACAGCAAACGCGAGCCAATTAGTTGACGGCGTCTTTCAGCGCTTTACCGGCTTTAAAGCTGGGCACTTTTGCTGCGCTGATTTCGATTGGCTGACCCGTTTGGGGGTTGCGACCAGTACGCGCAGCACGTTCTTTAATAGCGAAGGTACCAAAACCTACCAGAGAAACACTCTCGCCTTTTTTGAGGCTATCGGTGACAGACTCCACCATGGCATCCAATGCGCGGGTTGCCGCTGCTTTAGGAATATCTGCAGACGCGGCAATAGCTTCAATCAGCTCGGACTTATTCACACTTCACCCCTTAACTGTTTCAAAAAATGGCTCTGAACGGCACGGTCACCAAGTGCATCAACCTCAAAGCATAGCTGCGTTTTATAGCAATGCCTTGAAACACCTGTCAAGCGACCGGACCGTGAAATGCCCGCTGCTCAAGGCATTGGGCAAATTTATTAAGTAAAATTAAAGCAAAACTGCTTTAACGCTTAATGGGTACTTGCAACAGCATTTGCATTGAAAGACTTATCTGCGCCCTTTAATGAAGCGCCTTCGGCAACATTCTCTGCCAGCGCCACGGCCAGCACGTCATCTATCCAGCGTACGGGGCGAATATCAAGCGCTCCTTTGATATTCTCCGGTACTTCCTTGAGATCTCGACGATTTTCCTCAGGAATTAAGACGGTCTTTATACCACCCCGCCGGGCCGCCAGCAATTTCTCCTTTAGACCCCCAATCGGTAATACTTCACCACGCAGGTTTACCTCCCCTGTCATGGCCACATCGCACCGTACTGGCCGCTGAGTATAGGCGGAGACAATCGCCGTTACCATGGCAATACCCGCGCTGGGGCCATCCTTCGGCGTAGCGCCTTCTGGTACATGGATATGCAGGTCTTCGTTTTCAAACCGCTGCGGGTCAATTCCATAGGCCTGAGCACGCGCCTTCACGACGGTTTGTGCTGCACTTACCGACTCTTTCATGACATCACCAAGCGAACCGGTCTTGTTAATACGACCTTTACCTGGCGTCACTACCGACTCAATGTTGAGCAGCTCCCCACCTACGGACGTCCAAGCCAAGCCGGTTACACGACCGACTTGGTCCTCCTGCTCCGCCAAGCCATAGCTATAGCGGCGCACACCGGCATAAGTCTCAATCTGATCAGCGGAGAGCACCTGCTGCGCCTGCAGCTTGCTGCCTGCCTTATCTTTCGAGGTGCGCTCAGCTTCTAAGCGCTCACGCAGCACTTTACGACACACTTTAGCGATCTGACGCTCAAGCTCGCGTACACCCGCCTCACGAGTGTAGTAGCGCACCAACTCAAGCAACGCGTCGTCATTCAGCGCTAGCTCTTCTTCCTTAAGCCCGTTAGCTTCTAGCTGCTTGGGTAGCAGGTAGCGCCTAGCGATGGCGAGCTTCTCGTCTTCGGTGTAGCCCGGTAGACGAATAATCTCCATACGGTCCAACAGCGGGCCTGGGATATTCATTGAGTTCGCGGTACAAATAAACAGCGTCTCAGAGAGGTCGTAATCCAGCTCAAGGTAGTGATCACTAAAGCTGTTGTTCTGCTCGGGGTCCAATACCTCTAGAAGCGCTGACGCCGGATCACCACGGTGGTCCATGCCTAGTTTATCCACCTCATCCAACAGGAAAAGCGGATTTTTCACCCCGGCACGGCTCATACGCTGCATCAGCTTGCCTGGCAGCGAGCCAATATAGGTGCGGCGATGGCCACGGATTTCCGACTCATCGCGCACACCACCCAGCGCCAGGCGGACGTACTTACGATTTGTCGCGCGGGCGATGGATTGACCAAGGGACGTTTTACCTACCCCAGGTGGGCCTACCAAGCAGAGCACCGGCCCTTTCATTTTCCGTACGCGCTTTTGTACGGCTAGGTACTCAAGAATGCGCGCCTTCACTTCTTCCAGGCCGTAATGATCTTCATCCAGCACCTGCTGGGCTTTTACCAGATCGTGCTTAACGCGCGTGCGCTTTTTCCATGGAACGGCAATTAGCCAGTCCAGATATGAGCGCACCACGGTCGCCTCAGCAGAATTGGCAGCCATCATTTTGAGCTTATTAAGCTCTTGAGTCGCTTTATCAGACGCTTCTTTGGGCATCCCAGACTCTTTGATCGCCTGTTCGTACTTTTCGGCTTCGTTGGGTACGTTATCCAGCTCACCCATCTCTTTCTGGATGGCCTTCATCTGCTCATTGAGATAGTACTCACGCTGCGTTTTTTCCATCTGCTCTTTAACACGCGAGCGGATGCGCTTCTCGACCTGGAGCAGATCAATCTCAGACTCAATCAGCGCCATCAGGTGTTCAATACGGTCGCGTACGCGATCCATTTCGAGCAGCTCTTGCTTGTCACCAATTTTCAGCGACAGGTGGGCGCAGATGGTGTCGACCAAACGGCTAGGGTCTTCGATGCCCGACAGCGAGTTAAGCACTTCGTTGGGCACTTTCTTAGACAGCTTGACGTACTGCTCGAACTGATTGAGCAGGACACGCACTAGTGCTTCTTGCTCACGACTGGTAAGCGGCTCGCTTTCACGTGGGGTTAAGTGCGCCTGAGTGTAGCCCGCTTCGTTTTCTTCGATATCGATAACATCAGCGCGGAAGCTGCCTTCAATCAACACCTTTACAGTGCCATCAGGCAGCTTAAGCAGCTGCATGATGTCAGCGACGGTCCCCATCGCGTAGAGGTCCGCATTATCAGGATCATCCTGTGAGGCCTCGCGCTGAGCCACCAGCAGTACACGCTTGTCGGCTTCCATCGCGGCTTCTAAGGCTTGAATGGACTTCTCACGGCCAACAAAAAGCGGAATAACCATTTGCGGGTACACAACCACATCCCGCAAAGGCAACAGGGGTAGACATTGTGTCTGATCGGCGTTCTGCTGCATCGCAGACGTTCCTCAAATTCGGATGAGTACTTGAAGGGTACTTAGCCAAGTACCTCACAGTATGAAAGGGCATGACACGACACATCACCGTGTGCTGGCCAGCCGTTTCAACAATAGCGTAGAACAACAAGGGGCCGCCTAGGCGACCCCTTGGTTTGGCACAAGCGGTGAAAGCTAGGCCGTGGCACGTACCGAAGGGTTAACCGTCAGTACCGTCGACCCGCGCTTCTTCCTGCTGCGAGTAGATCAACAGTGGCTCGCTTTCGCCAGCAATGACGGAACCATCGATGACGACCTTGCTCACCCCTTCCAAGGAAGGAATTTCATACATGGTATCCAGCAGCACAGACTCTAGGATAGAACGCAGCCCACGAGCACCGGTTTTACGTTCCATGGCTTTCACAGCCACAGCCCGTAAGGCGTCGTCTCTAAACTCAAGCGTGACGTCTTCCATCTCGAAGAGCTTGGCATACTGCTTGATCAGCGAGTTTTTCGGCTCAGTCAAAATCTGAACCAGTGCGTCTTCTGTCAGCTCAGTCAGCGTTGCAATCACTGGCAGGCGACCCACAAACTCAGGAATCAAGCCAAACTTGACCAGATCCTCTGGCTCGACATCCGCGAGTAGCTCGCCAACGCCTCGCGAAGACTCTTTGCTTTTCACGCTGGCATTGAAACCAATACCGCCTTTCTCAGCACGGTCGCGAATGACTTTATCCAAGCCAGCAAAAGCACCACCCACAATAAACAGGATATTGGCCGTATTGACCTGAACAAACTCCTGCTGGGGATGCTTACGCCCACCTTGGGGAGGAACGGACGCCGTTGTGCCTTCAATTAGCTTCAACAGCGCCTGCTGTACGCCTTCGCCAGAGACATCGCGGGTAATCGACGGGTTATCCGATTTACGTGAAATTTTGTCGATTTCATCGATATAGACGATGCCGCGCTCGGCTTTCTCAACGTCGTAGTCGCACTTTTGCAGCAGCTTTTGGATGATATTTTCAACATCTTCACCCACATAGCCTGCTTCGGTCAGCGTCGTTGCATCAGCAATAGTAAAAGGTACATTCAATAGCCGAGCCATGGTCTCGGCGAGGAGCGTTTTACCGCTACCCGTCGGGCCAATTAGCAGGATGTTGGACTTACCTAGCTCCACATCGCCTTCACGTACTTCTGACTTCAGACGCTTGTAGTGGTTATAAACCGCTACAGACAGCACCATCTTGGCGCGGTCTTGTCCGATGACGTAGTCGTCCAATGTATGACGTATTTCGCGGGGCGTAGGTAAACGCTCCTCATCGCTCTCGGCATCGGCTTCGAGAACTTCTTCGCGAATGATGTCATTACATAAGTCGACACACTCATCGCAGATATACACGGACGGGCCGGCAATCAGCTTACGAACTTCGTTTTGGTTTTTGCCACAAAACGAGCAGTAAAGCAGTTTGCCACCTTCGTCCTTGCCTTTGCCGTCGGCCATTCGCGTACCTCTGTCACTGCGGCGGCTGACGCCGCCTGAAAAGCTCGTTAGAAAAGCAGAATCCTATCACGCTATCAGGATGTAGGCCGCTTATCCAGCACTGCGTCAATCAAGCCATACTCTTTTGCTTTATTGGCGCTCATAAAATTGTCGCGGTCAGTATCCTGAGCCACTTTCTCAATATCCTGGCCAGTGTGGTGAGCCAGAATTTGATTCAGTTTTTCACGAATACCGAGAATTTCACGGGTGTGAATCTCAATATCCGACGCTTGACCTTGGTAGCCACCTAGCGGCTGGTGAATCATCACGCGGGAGTTAGGTAAGCAGTAACGCTTGCCCGCAGCGCCTGCTGTTAGCAGGAGCGCGCCCATGCTGGCAGCCTGACCAATACATACGGTGGAAACATCCGGCTTAATAAACTGCATGGTGTCATAAATTGACATACCCGCCGTTACCGAACCACCGGGTGAATTGATGTAAAGATGGATATCCTTATCGGGGTTTTCAGACTCAAGAAACAACAGCTGCGCCACGACAAGGTTAGCCATGTAATCTTCTACCGGCCCTACCAGGAAAATCACGCGCTCTTTTAAAAGGCGCGAGTAGATGTCGTAGGCTCTTTCCCCTTTGGCGCTCTGCTCAACCACCATGGGCACTAAACCGCCGGCGTTTTGAATATCAAACTCACTCATTCGGGTGATTCCTTGCGTCCGGTAAGGGAAAAGCGCACCCAGATAGGGTGCGCCACGCGATGAGATCAGGCGCCTGCCTGTTCGCCCTCTTCGGCATTCTCATCTTGCTCAGCCTGCTGCTGAGCAGCAGCCAGCGCTTGCTGGTAAGACATTTCGACGTCTTTAACGTTCGCTTGCTCAAGCAGCTTCTCAACGGCCTTCTCTTCGAGAATGGCAGATTTTACCTGAGTTTTCAGCTGCTCATTACCCATGTAGTACTCAACCACTTCGGAGGGATCTTGGTACTGCTCAGCCAGCTCTTCTACTTTGGCTTTGATGGCCGCGTCGTCTGCGTCCAGTTCATTGGCTTTGATCACTTCAGCTAGCAATAGACCAACCTGAACACGGCTCTTCGCCTGCTCTTCAAATAGCTCATTCGGCAGCTGGCTAACGTCAAAATCTTCACCCAGGCCAAACTGCTGAGCGGCTTGACGCTTCATGCCGTCCGTTTCTTGCTGAACCAGCGCGCTGGGCACGGGAATGTCGTTCGCTTTTTTCAGCGCATCCAGCACCTGCTGCTTAACACGGTTGTCAACAGCCTGAGCCGCTTCGCGGGTCATGTTCTTCTTAATTTCAGCACGGAATTTGGCTTCATCGCCGTCTTCTACACCGAAACGCTCGATGAACTCAGCATCAACTTCCGGCAGTTTCTGGCTGCTTACTTTGTGAACGGTCACCTTGAAGGTGGCGTCTTGACCGGCCAGATGCTCGGCTTGGTAATCCGCTGGGAAAGTGACGGAGATGGTTTTTTCTTCGCCTGCTTTAGCACCGATCAGTTGCTCTTCAAAACCTGGAATGAAGCTGTTAGAACCGATGACTAACGCGTGGCCTTCTGCACTTCCACCTTCAAATGGCTCGTCGCCCAGGAAGCCTTGGAAATCGATGGTGACTTGGTCACCGTCAGCAGCGGCAGCGTCAACTTCTTCCCATGCGGCGTTTTGCTTACGCAGGGTATCGATCATTTCATCGACATCTGCTTCGCTGACAGACACAACCGGGCGCTCAACGTCTGTACCTTCGATAGAGGTCAGCTCAACCTGCGGGTAAATTTCCATTACCGCAACGAACTCAAGGTCTTTACCTTCTTCATTAACTTTTGGCTCAATCTGCGGGAAACCGGCAGGGTTGAGTTCTTTTTCTGTGATCGCGCGAACGTAGCGTTCACGCATCACTTCGCCTACCACTTCACTGCGCACGCTGTCGCCATAGCGCTGACGCACGACGGCCATTGGCACCCGGCCTTGGCGGAAACCGTTCAAGCGAACGTTTTTCGCGGTGTCTTTCAAGCGAGCGCTGACGGCCTCGTCGATTTCTGCTGCCGGCACTTGAATCGTGATACGGCGTTCGATCTGGGAGGTCGTCTCGACGGAAACTTGCATGAATTGTCCTCTAGCGGCTGGGCGTTGTGTTGATTGCGTAAAATATGTTCAAGGGGGCAATTTTAAGAACCCTGACGCATGGTGGCAAGCGCCATGCTCGCAAGATGGGGGCGCAAGCACCAATTACAAGGGTTTAAAGGTACAAAAATCGTTACTCTCGTGCAGACCACCACAGGGAAACCGCATGCAGCAGCAGACCACACGTCGCCGCGTGAGAGATAAAGACCTGCCAGCTAATCCAATCAGTAAACATGGCGTGCCAAGCCCCCATCACCAGCGCTCCGAGCACCAGCATGATCGCTAGACGCTTTATTAACGCTGGTAGCGCCTGACGAGCCTCTTGAGACAGCATCCTCCACTGGAACGCGGCTGCGCCAGCCACTAGCACCAAGGCCATCAGCAGAAGGGTTTGGCGCGTCTCATGCCCTCCCACCATATAGCGCGGGAGCGCAGCGAGCATCACGATGCATAAGCCAACCGCTACGCTCACTCGCTTGGGAGAGTAAACCGTTTGCTGCATGGCTATGCTACCTTTAGCTTCTGAGCATCAATCCACTCCTCTACCCACGGCACCGCTGCATCATCCGCCATGAAGGTTTCCATCGCGTCGATTTCAAGGCGCTCACCTAAACGGTGGGCGCCATGATCCTGCAGCAACTCATCTAAGGCTCTCCCCGCGCCACAGTACGTATCACCGTAGGAACTATCGCCAAGCGCGATCAACCCATAACGCAGTCCCGCCAACGAGGGGCTTTGATCTTTTAGACTGCGAACAAAGGGCACAAAGTTACCGGGAAAATCACCGCTCCCCGTGGTAGACACACAGAAAAGCGTTAGATCACTGGCTTGGGAAACATCGTCTACAGAGGGCTGTTCTGAAATATCAACGTCATAGCCCGCCTGCTCAAACAGCGGCTTTACCTGCTCTGCAACGTCTAACGCACCGCCATACATGGTGCCGACCAGAATGGTTAACTTAGGCATTGGCCTACTCCTCGGCAAAGTTGTCGTACTGCGCTTTGTTAAGTCCGCAAAGTTCAGTCGACAAATACCTGATGAATTTGCTCAAATATTAACACGACTGACAAAAATGACGCACGCCCCACCATGGGCTACCGACAATCGTCCAACAGGAGCGCTTATGCAGCAGACCTTTGAGACATGGATCACGCCCATTATGGTTGGCGGCCTGATCATTTTTATGTGTTTTATTATTTGGGATCTCGCAAAAAAATCGAACGCAGGCAAATTTGGCACGATTATGTTGTTTGTGGTATTAGGTGCCGGAATGTTGGGCTACGTCATTAAAGTGGTGATCACTTGGCTGATTGAGGGTGGAGGTATTTAGCCAGATAGCGCCCTATTTGTAGCCTATAAAAAAGGAGTGCCATTAGGCACTCCTCAGACTGCTGACAAAGCCCTGGCCCTTCGGCCAGGGTTTTGCTTTGATAAGCGTATCGTTTTTAGTGGTGGCCGATATGCTCAAAGACCCTTCCCCCCAACAGCACGAACTGGAGATGGTCACGCTCGAAGAACTCGTGCCCTCGAACCATCTGTTGCGTCAGATTGAGGCCGCCCTCGACTTCAGCTTTATCCGCGAGCGCGTCCGTCATCTTTACTGCGCTGATAATGGTCGACCTGCGCTGGATCCCGTGCTGCTCTTCAAGGCCTTGTTGATCGGCTATCTGTTCGGCATTCGTAGCGAGCGCCAGTTGATGCGCGAGATCCAGGTGAACGTCGCCTACCGCTGGTTCCTCGGCTTGCGCTTGACCGACAAGGTGCCCGACGCCTCAACCATCAGCCAGAACCGACGCCGCCGCTTCTCCGATAGTACGATCCACCAAGAGATCTTCGATACCATTGTCGAGCAAGCCATTGCACAAGGCTTGGTGGGCGGCGACGTGCTCTACACCGACAGCACGCATCTCAAGGCCAATGCCAACAAGCATCGTTTTGAGCGCCAAGAGGTCGAGACGACGGCACGGGACTATCTGGACGCCCTGGATGTGGCGGTTGAGGAGGACCGCGCTCAACACGGAAAAAAGCCCTGACGCCGCGTGCTGAGGCACCGGCTACTGTCGAAAAGAAAATCAGCCTCACCGATCCGGATAGCGGCTATATGGTGCGCGATGGCAAGCCAACAGGGTTCTTTTATCTGGATCACCGCACGGTGGACGGCAAGCACGCCATTATTACCGATACCCATGTTACCCCGACCAGTATGCACGATAGCGTGCCTTACTTGGCGCGACTGGACCATCAGTGCCAGCGCTTCGGGCTGGACCCGGTCGGTGTCGGCCTCGACGCAGGTTACTTTACGGCGGCTATCTGTCATGGACTGGAGGAGCGCGGGCTTTATGGTGTCATCGGCTACCGCCGTCCCAGTAAGCTGAAAGGGTATCTACCCAAACGTGCCTTTACCTATGACGCGGCGACCAACACCTATCAGTGCCCAGAGGGCCAATCGCTGATCTATGCCACCACGGATCGACATGGCTACCGCCACTATCGCAGTGATCCTAAGATCTGCCGGGGCTGTCCTCGGCTGGCGACCTGTACCCGCAACGCCAAGCAGATAAAAAC